>DATEMG010000755.1:0-7072 GCA_035275805.1 Blastocatellia bacterium | reverse complement strand
AAAGATGTTACTTCCCCACTCCCCATTCCCTACTCCCCACTCCCTATCTTCAATGCCAGAAGGCCAGGACCAATTCCACCAGAATCAAAATCACGATGATCAATTCGAGGGTTTGGCTCTGAGCCGTATGGACGCGGTCGTTCAGCATCTGGTAAAAGTCGGAAATGATTTCCAGCTTGCGCGAGATGATCCGATCCCATTCGTGCAGGTAGAACCTTCTCGCCGCCGCCGAATGCAGCCTGGCCAGGTAGAGGTCGCCGATCAATTTCAAAGCGTTCTCGACCCGCTCGTTCACCAACGACGCCTCGGCGCGCAGATCGGCAAGGTCATGAATGGCTTGTCTGTATGGTGTCCGGAGCGGGATCGGCCATTCGATGCGTTTTCGCACGAGCGCGCCGTATTCGTTGATTTTCCTGTCCAACTGATCATCGATGTAACGGGCTTCCAACATCTCGACGTTGATCAACTCCAGGACGCTGGCCGTGTCCTCGTAATCGCGGTCGTAGATGACCGCCGAGTTCCAGTCCACCAGCGCCAGGTCGTTTTCATAGTACGAAATGGCCTGGGCCAGGGCCTCGTCCTGTTGAAGGCGGCTCAGATCGGTGGTTTCAAACCGCAGCGTCCGAGCCAACAACCCGCGATACGAGGCCAATAACTCCGAGGCGTTCATCGGGCGGTCCAACTCCTCGATGATGAACAGGTAGTAATCTTCGACCAGGTCGGACAGCCGGGAGCGAAGTATGGCGGGCTCTATTTTCCTCACCAGCGATTCGGCCTGCTCTTTAGCGTGATGCCCGAGATCCAGGTTGTAAAGGTCGGCGCTGATCTGCGGCAGATCTTCGAGCGATACTTCATTCCCCTGTCCTATGGGCCAGCGATAAGCGATGCTGACCGCGCCGAAATCGAAGATCGTGGCCTGAATGCTTCCCTGGACGGCGAAATGGCCCGTGGCCAACCCCAGGCTCAGAATCTGCGGCGGCTTAGTGTATTGCATGTACGTCGGCGTCTGCTTCTTGCGCGACAGCGGCTGAACCGGCGTCGTCGCCAACATGCCGCTCAGCCTTTCAAGCGACACCTCATACCCAACGTCGAAAGCGAACAGAGCAACCACCTGACCTTTAACAATGCGCGCCATATTTATCCTGCCTGAACAATTGAAGTCCGCGCATTGTAACTAATCCTTATTTCTATTCCCACCCTGACGAATTGTGCTATACTCCGCGCCGTCTTTGGTTAGTTCAGCAGTGGTACTCAGCATGCCGACCAGGGACGCAACTGACAGGCGATAATGAATTGAAAATGCTCTGCCACTTTCATTCCTTTTCCGAATCTTTATGTTCAATCGCATCCGCGTAGGATGATTGATTCAGACGTTCTGCCGCCCCTTGAAAGCCTTAAGAAGTGGCGCGGCGTCAGGCGATCGCCTTTTACGCTTTTTACACACAGTCAGCCGCAAGCTGCGCATCGGCCTGTAGCTTGAAGGAGGTTTCCATGCTCTCGAAGGACTGGGATCAGCGCAAAAAACAATACGATTTTATCATCATCGGCTCCGGTTATGGCGGCGCCATCACCGCCGCCCGAATCACTGCGGCTTCGCCGAAGCCTTCGGTCTGCATCCTCGAACGTGGGCGCGAGTGGGAGGTCGGCAAGTTCCCCGACGAGATCGGAGAAGTGTTACGCAACGCCCGCAATCCGACGTTCAATCCCACCGGCCTCTACGATTTTCTGCTCTTCCCCGACATTTCAGTGATGAAAGGCTCCGGCCTGGGCGGCACCTCGCTGGTCAACGCCAATGTGGCCATCGCGCCCGACGAAGAGGTTTTCCAACAGATCGCGTGGCCGAAGGCCGTCAAGCTACAGGAGCTAGCGCCTTTTTATGAAAAGGCCAGATTCATGCTCGGCGCCAATCCGCATCCGCGCGGCGACCTGTCGCGGCCCGACTCGCTGCTCAAGGTCAGGGCGCTCCACAAGCGCGCGCAGGAGATCGGCGGCGCAGCCTTCCCGCTCGATATCGCCGTCAGCTTCAAGGACGGATTGAACAACGTCGGCGTCGAGCAGAAGGCCTGCATCGATTGCGGCGATTGCGTAACCGGCTGCAACATCGGGGCGAAGAACACTCTCTATATGAACTACCTGCCGGTCGCGCATCGACAGGGCTGCGACATATTCACGAAGACCGAGGTCAAGTGGGTAGAGAAACTGAGCGGCGGCGGGTGGCGCATTCACGGCGTGCGGTACAAAACTTTGAATTTCACCGACGACTTCACGCTCGACGCGCGCAACGTAATTCTCTCCGCCGGATCGCTCGGCACGCCGGAGATTCTGCTGCGGTCGGAGATGAAAGGCTTGTCGCTCTCGCCGAAGGTCGGCTCGCAATTTTCTGGCAACGGCGACTTCTTCGCGATGGCTTACAACGCCGACCAGCAATTGAACACGATGGGCTTCGGCAAGGATCCGAATCACAAGTGGCGGCAGCGCGGCAACGCGCCCGGGCCGAGCATCGTCGGCGCGGTTCGATACAATTCGTCTCACACGCCGCTTGAAAAAAGGCTGACCGTCGAAGACTTCTCGTTCCCGAGCGCCTATGTCAGGGCGGCGATGCTGGCGCTCGACGTTTTCGCCCGCGGCGGCGAGGACACCGACTTCGGTGACGAGAAGGCGGAGCGCGACCGCATAAACAAGAACAGACCGTTCAGTCCCTACAACGAAGACCACTCGGCGCTCAATCACACGATGATCTACCTGATCATGGGGCATGACGACTCAAAAGGGACGCTCCATCTGCGCCACGAGCATGGCGGCGTTGAGATCGATTGGGACGACGCCGGACGGCAGCAGGTCTTCAATTTGATCAACGAAGAGATTCGCCGCCACGCTCGTTCGCTCGGCGGAACCTTCGTGACAAATCCGCTTTGGAGCGTCACCCCGACGCGCAATCTGTTCACGGCTCACCCGCTCGGCGGTTGTCCGATGGGCGACGATTACCTGCACGGCGCGACGGACGAGTTCGGGCGCGTCTTCGCGGACGACGGCGTTGTTCACGACGGCCTCTTCGTGGCCGACGGCTCGTTGATCTCGACGGCGCTCGGCGTCAATCCGTTCCTGACGATCTCGGCGCTGTCTGAGCGCATCGCCGACCGCATCGTGCGCAACCTGGGCGGAGAGCCCTTCCCGGCGCCGCCTCCGAAAGTCACCGCGTCCGACTTCGATCCGCTCGAAGTTCTGAATTACAAAGAGGCCGACCTGGAACGCATTTTCAACCGGGTCGAGACGCAGGGCGCCGAGAAAATGATCAACAGCGGCGAGGTCGAGATAGACACCGACCGCGGGCTGATCCGCAACGACACCGTCTGGAAAGGCCTCTTCCCGCGCGGCCACGTCATGAATCGTCTTTCGACGGCCTTCCACGCCAGCTTCAAAAAACGTTTCAGCAAAGGCCCCGACGGTAAGATCGTCGGCGTCACCAGCGATTCAGATAACGTGATCAACGCCAACAACAAGCTCGAAGAGATCACGATAACCAAACGCGTGGGGTCGCTCGACCCGGGCAAATACATCCTGCTGCGCTACACCGACCCACAATGGCGGGGCTTCTACGACGTCTTCAAAGTGATCAACGACGACCTACTGATCGCCCGCGTCCACCTGGGCGAATATCCGGGAGGACTTCGCCTCTTCACCTTCCCGATGGTCCGGTCATACGGGCTGGACAACATGACGGTCGCCGATCATCGGACAATCTGGGGCAAGGCCTCGGTTCCTACAAAAGATCAATTGAACGGCGTCTGGGAGATGCGGATGGTCTCGAACGCCAACAACACGGGCGTGGTGGCCTACCTGAAATTCGACCATAAGCCGGACGGGAGGTTGGAGGCGCGCTATCAATTCCTCGGACTGATAGAAGGCCTGTCGGAATCGGCCTTCGGGCAGGATCATTTCCGAATGGACGACTTCACGCAGTTCCACGACGAGATTCGATTCGTCAACAATGACCTCATGGTCGGCAAATACTTCACCGACGCGCAGCCCGAGTCTCTGCCGCTGTTCGGGCCGGATTCGCTCGGCGTCTTCCAGCGGGAGACGGACGTGAACGATAAAGCGCGTTTCGGGTTCTATTATTGGCTGCGCCGCAGCGCGCTGACCGACACGCCGGCAGTCAGCTTCCTGCGCCCGCTCCTTGACGCGCGGCTGCCCGAAGGCCTGGGTATGACTTTCGACGAGAATATGGAGGGCTTCTACTTCGACGGCTTCACCCCGCCCGCCGGGGGCGACGGAGACAAACAGATCGAAGCCAAGCCTTCGGCCGAGGGAATGGAAATCAGCCTTAAAATGAAGATCACCGCGCGCGACCTGAACGAGTTCATCGGAGGCTGGGACCACGAGGCCCGCATCGACGGCGTGATCGAATTCGCCAACTTCAACAACCAGGGAAGGATGATCTGCACGATCAACGGCTCGAAGAGCTATTTCAACTACCTACGCGTCAACCCCTCTACCGGGGAGGCCGAGATGCTCTATCGCATCTATTTCTTCGCCGGGCCGGGCAAGGAGTATTTCTTCCGGGGCCGCAAGTTTTTGCAAAAAGACGGACACGGTGGGGTCGCCGGCGTGATGGAAATCCTACACGACTTCACCACTCTCTACGGGCGTTTAATCGAAGTCGCTACCGGCAAAGAAATCGGCTCGGCGCTGATGAAATTCCGCACGTTTGAAGACGCCGACGCCGTACTCAGCTTCGGCGACTTTCTCATGTCCTTTAACGTGATCGGCAGCGCCGACCCGTTCGTGCAGGCGCGAGGAATGCTGCAATTTATGGCGTTGACCAATCAATTCGTCGTGCGCGAGTACGACCCGGCCGGAGGATTGTTGGGTTGACGCTTTCGGAGGGGTCTTCATGCGGCGTCGCGGCGCACCGAAGCGATGAAAATCGCAGTTCGTAGTCCCGCCTTCAGGCGGAAGCATGCGGTATTGCGAAATGGAACTGTAGACATCCCTTCCGCCTGAAGGCGGGACTACGAACTGATTTTCCGAGGAGAAAACGATGAACGATCTTATCGAAGGCCCCGGCAGCAAGCTTGTCCCGACGGGGTTCATCATCTTTTTCGGAGTCTTTCTGATTACAGCGACCAGCGCGTTGTTGTACAGTCTCTACGCCATGTGTCCGGTTTGCGAACCGCCGGAGATCCCAGCCAGCGTGGCTCCCACGACCACGGCGGATACACCGAAACCAACCCCGTCCCAGTCGCCCGGCGTTACCACTTCGCCCACACCTACGCCGGAATTGAGGTTGGTTGCCGTAACGCCGAATTCCGGCCCGGTAGAGGGGAACAATGTATTACGACTCGACGGTATTGGACTGAACATTGTGAAAGAGGTTCGCTTCGGGGGCCAGCCGGCGGCGCTGGTCGGCTTGCCAAAACCAACCTCGCTCATGGTTAAACCGCCCGCCCATGTTGAAGGCCCTGTGGATGTGATCGTCAGCGACGGCCAGAATCGCGACACTAGCGCCAATCCGGAGTTCTACACATACACCTGTCCGCAGCTCACCGGGAAGAATGTGGTCTGGATGATGATTCTGGCGGGCGCGCTCGGAGGTATCCTGCATTCGCTTCGTTCATTTTACTGGTACGTCGGCAGTCGCCATCTAATCTGGAGTTGGGTTCCGATGTATTTCTTTCTGCCTTTCATCGGCGCGGGGACCTCGACGATATTCTATCTGATCATCCGCGGAGGTCTGATGCCAGGCTCCGAGAAAAGCTACAATGTCTTCGGCTTGATGGCCATCGGAACGCTTGTCGGTCTCTTCAGTCAACTGGCGCTACTGACGCTGGAGAAGGTAGCCGGAATTATTTTCACCGAGCCAGTTCATGGAAGGGATAATAGAAGGGATGCTCTGCAACGTAAGGATGCCCAAAAAGAAAAGCCTAGCCTGGAAGTTGAAAGGGTCGTGCCGCCGGAAGGTCAGGAGAATCGGCCAGTCATTATTTTGGGCAGCGGCTTCGTAAAAGGAAAAGTCAGGGTCAGGTTCGGCGATAAAGTGGCCAAAGTCCCCAAAGTCGAGGACCAGGAGATCACGGTCACCACGCCTGAGAACCCGCTCGGCAATGTCAAAGTGGTCGTCATTCAGGACGGCGCGAGCCTCGAAGTGCCGGGAGGCTTTACCTACAAGAACGCACAGCCTGTGTCTGAAAATGAGTCTGGCGGTGAGGACGATAAACAATGAACGTCTTTGACCGCCGTGTTAAATAAATATCAGCCCCAACTCGAACCGCCACTCAGCAAGGCCGAGAACGCCTTCGCGCCCTGGCCCGGCGCGTGACATCGGCGTTGGGGCGACTACCGAAAGGAGCGCAGCCATGTCGGATCAGAAAATTCATTTCGAACAATACCTCTACCTGCCCGCCCTCACGCACGATGCAGCCATCATCGCGTGGGGCGGTTTCTTCTTCAAATACAAAGGCGAGCCAGGCCATGAAAAATGGGATGATGAAGCGCTGGAAGACAACAAGTTGAAAGGGCGCAAGGAGTCCATCGGAGTCAAATCCGGGTCCTATGGCGAAGCCATAGTCATCCTGACCGAACTCGGCCCGGGAGGGGAGACGCGTGTGTGTCCGGCCGGGTCAAACGCCAACCACGTAGTGATAAACCGCCTGAAGCCCGATACCGAGTATCGGTACAGCGTTCAGGTCAAGAAGGATGGCCAGTGGCGCGAATGGGCCGCCGGGCCGCGCCGCGATTGGAATTTCAGCAAAGATGAGAAGGGAGGGCTGTGGCTGCTGGGGGCGGGCAAAGATCGGCAATATGAAAACGTTTTTCGCACTTTTCCCGATCCCGTCCAACCGGGGGGGCCACTGACCTTCGCCGTGATCGGTGATTTCGGTCAAGGCATAGAAGACCTGGCTGATAAGGAGGACAGTAAGTGCCAGCGCGAAGTCTCCGAAGCGTTGGAGCACGCAGTGAAAAATAATGACGTCCGCTTCATCCTAACCACCGGCGACAACATCTACGCGGATCGGAAGCTCCTGGTCTTTACCAGCGATGAAGGCGAAGAGGATGACGATTGGTTCTTCAC
>DATEMG010000754.1:0-22722 GCA_035275805.1 Blastocatellia bacterium | reverse complement strand
GGCAGCGCTATTCCGATCTCCTCATTGATTACCAGATCAGCGATTCCGTCCATCGGCGTGGGCGTGAGGTTGATGATGATCAAAGCCGCGCCGTTCCGCTTCGCCAGTTCGGGCAGCGCCGCCGCCGGATAAACGACCAGCGAAGAGCCGACCGCCAGAAATACGTCGCAGTCGTGGCATGCCTTCACGGCCAGATCCATTTCTCGCGCGGGCATCGCCTGGCCAAAAGAGACGGTCGCCGGTTTCAGCAACCCGCCGCAATGATCGCATTCCGGGGCCGGATCACCCGCTTCGACTCTCCGCACGGCTTCATCCATCGAGATGCGATCTTCGCAAGTCAGGCAGACCGCTTCGACGGTCGTGCCATGCAATTCGATCACATTCGTACTGCCTGCGCGTTGATGCAGCCCGTCGATGTTTTGCGTGATCATAGCGCGCAATTTTCCATGGCGCTCGAGTTCGGCGAAGGCCAGGTGGCCCGCGTTCGGATGAGCGTCGCGCATTTCGGGCCACATCGCAACTTTCTGCCGCCAGGATTCGATGCGACCCGCGCGGTTTGAAATGAATTCCTGATATTCGATGATGCGGTTGTTGGCCCAAATGCCGTTAGGGCTGCGGAAGTCGGGGACGCCGGATTCGGTGGAAATGCCGGCGCCGGTAAAACCGACTATGCGGTTCGATTTTGCGATCAGCTCGACAGCTTGATTGAAATTCATAATCGAATAATAGCTCACCCGATTGACAGCCGGGAACCACTTTGACAATCTAATCCGAAAATAGCCACGTAGTAACGACTAATGGTTTTTGAGAATTAAATGGCGCCATAGTAGTAGGCGTTTTTCCTTCGCGGTCTTTGCGTCTTTGCGCCTTTGCGAGAAATGGGCTTCCTTATTCAGGCGGAGGTTCTCGCAAAGGCGCAAAGACGCAAAGGCGCCGCCGTTTATTTCTCAAAGACCATATGTAATTACTACGTGGTCAATTTTCTGAGGAGCAAAATGAAAGTCACACGATCCCTAATCTGTTTCGCCATCCTGCTTGGGTTTTTTGTTATGGCTTCCCGGAATTCATCATCGGAGAATGCGAAAGGTTTGCGGCCCGCCGATTCGATCGCAAAAACGGATAACGCGCGCGACACGCATTCATATTCGAATCACGAACAGGTCCGCGTCCGCCATGTCACCCTCCATCTCGAAGTCCTGTTCGACCGCAAAGTGTTGAAAGGCTCGTCAACATTGACGATTGAGCGCGTAAAGCCCGAGGTCGATTCGCTCAAACTGGACACTCGAGATCTGAAGATCGTCAAGGCGGAAACGTCGAACGACGGTAACAGCTTCGCGCCGGCGCAATTCACGCTCGGCGCGGCGGACAGGATTTTGGGCGCCCCTCTCACAATTCAACTGCCTCCGCAATCGACAATGGTCCGCATTGAATACGAGACCAGTCCGAACGCCTCGGGCGTGCAGTGGCTGGAACCGGCGCAGACGGCGGGCAAAAAGCATCCTTACGTTTTCACTCAGTCACAAGCTATTCACGCGCGAAGCTGGATTCCGCTGCAGGATTCGCCGGCCGTTCGCGTGACTTATACAGCCAGCATTTGCACACCGAAAGAGTTGCGCGCGGTGATGAGCGCCGGAGCAGTGCACTACGAAGCCCGGGGCCGGTTCGATGCGAGAAAGACTTGCTACGGCTTCATCATGCCGCAGGCGATCCCACCGTATCTGATCGCGCTCGCGGCGGGCGACATTGCGTTCAAACAGCTCGGCAATCGCACCGGCGTTTACACAGAACCCGTGATGCTGGATAAAGCGGCGCGCGAGTTTGAAGACACCGAAAAGATGGTGGTCGCGACCGAGAAGCTCTATGGGCCGTACCGCTGGGATCGCTACGACATTTTGGTCTTGCCGCCGAGCTTTCCGATCGGCGGAATGGAGAACCCGCGATTGACCTTCGCGACGCCGACCGTCCTGGCCGGAGACAAAAGCCTGGTTTCGCTGATCGCGCATGAACTGGCTCATTCGTGGTCGGGCAATCTGGTGACTAACGCGACGTGGCGAGACTTCTGGCTCAATGAGGGCTTTACGACCTATCTGGAGCGCCGCGTCACCGAGGCCATCTACGGGCGCGAGCGCGAAGAGATGGAGGCGGCGCTGGGGCTTCAGAGTCTGAAAAAGGAGATGGAGGATTTGTCGGACGCCGACGAGATTCTGTATGTCGATCTCGCCGGGCGTGATCCCGACGAAGGCTTTACGCTCGTGCCTTACGAGAAAGGCGCGCTCTTTTTGCGGCTCCTGGAAGAGACATTCGGGCGCGAACGCTTCGATCAATTCCTGAAAGGCTATTTCGAGCGGTTCGCTTTTCAAAGCATCACGACCGACGATTTCATTACGCATCTGAAAAAGAATCTGCTCGATCCGAACCCTCAGTTGGCGGCGAAAATCCCGTTGGAGGAATGGATATACAAACCCGGGTTGCCAGCGAGCGCGCCGAATCCGCAATCGGACGCCTTCGCCAAAGTGGAAGCGCAGGCCAAAGATTGGCTGGAAGGAAAGACCCCGGCGGCGAAACTCGGGACGAAGCAATGGTCTACACAGGAGTGGCTCCATTTCCTGCGGTTCCTGCCGCAGCAGTTGACCGCGAATCAGTTGAAAGAACTGGATCAGGCTTTCGGCATGACGAAGATCGGCAACGCCGAAATCGCGCATCAGTGGCTGCTGATATCGATTCGCAACAACTACGATACGGCCTATCCGCGCCTCGAAGAGTATCTGACTTCGATCGGCAGACAAAAATTGATCAAACCGCTTTACGAAGAGTTGGTGAAGACGCCGGCTGGCAAAGAACGGGCGCAGAAAATCTACGCCAAGGCCCGGCCAGGTTATCACCCGATCGCGCAAACCGCCGTGGATAAGATAGTGAAGAAGGCGTGAAACCAGAGGTGTGTGGTCAGACGGCTTTCCCCTCGGCGCGATCAACCTCCGCGCCGAACGCTTCCGGCGTAAGACTCGCCAGGTACGCGTAGCTCCATGAGTCCACGCCGGCGCCGTTCAAGAAGTCGCGGGCATATCGTTTCAAATCCGCACGGCTTTCTTTCAGAACGCCGAGTCGGTTCATCTGTCGAAGCCTCAGCCGCTCGCGCCAGGAGACGCGCCCGTCGAGAATGAAGCCCAGCAGGATTATCAATCGGCAGAGCGCTGCTGGGGCCGCAGGCGATTGTTTCAGCCTCTCGACGTAATCGTCCGGCAGGCGGTGATATTTCTCGGCTGGGATGCGAAAGAATTCGAGCAAAGCCTTCGTCAGCAGATAATGGTTTTGATGAAAGTCGCGTTTGCAGACGGCGACGTATTGCAGCGTATCGTAGAGCAATTCTTTTTCCGCCGCCGATAATTCGCGTCGCGGAAGGCGTGAGATCAGAAGGTTGATCAGGGTCTGACCCATGATGATCACGCGCGCCTCGCGCATCACGGCGTGAACCGAATAGGCGTTGATCGCCATGTAGATCGGCATTCCGGCGAAATCCAGCACGGCGCGCACCGCGTATCGGCCCAACAACAGCCGTAGCAGAAATCGAACAACCTGATTTGCAAACCAGCCTTTGAGCCTCAGGACGGAGTTGAAAAGAAAGAGCAGCCGCTTATCGGCGCCCTGAAACGGATCAATGCCGTATCGGCTTACCTCAGTGGTCTTCTTTTCAAGGCCTATCCGCAGAATCGCGCCGGCTCTTTCAGGTTTCGTCGCGCCGGTGATGAAGCCCGTGGCGACGGCGATCTCGTGCGCCCCGAAGATGTTCAACAGCGTCAGCAGGTAGAGTTCGATTGATGTGAGCGACGCGCACCAGAGAAGTTCCGCCCACGGCAGCCTGATCGCGGCTCCGATCAACGGGAACGCCAGTTTGATCGACGGAAATAAATGAGGGAACAGATAAACCGGCAGGTAATAGCTCAGGAACCCTATGACCGAAAGCAGCGCCGCAATCGCTATCATCAGGCGCTGCCTTTGGCGGAGGCGCCTGATTTCCTCTTCGTTCAGCAAATGCAGTTGTTCATCGGCGCCGGTAATCCGCGACGGCAATTTTTGATAGAACCGATTGAAGTGATTCCCCATGTTCCGTTCACTCCCGTCGCAGCATTTAGAAGACGACAGTTAGTCAAGCGCGAATGGCAGAACGCGTCCGTCGTAAACCAGCGCGCCGACCCGCGTGCGAACCATCATTGACGGAAAGACCAGCGTCATTTCAAACACCTGTCCCGGCTTCAATCGTATTCGCCCGCCCTCCGGAATCCGCCCTCCTCCCCAAAAAATCAAAGAAGACTTCGGAGAGGGTTTACTGTCGCTCAGTTTAAACTCGCGGCATTGCTCATCCAGCAGGTAAACGCGCCCTTTTTCGTTGATCGACCAGCGCCCGGCGCTCAGGCGGTAAACAGGCAGGTAAAAATCCACCGCCTCGTCGCGCGCGTAAGCGGCCAGCCGAACGCTCGTCGCGTTTTTGTCGCTCACGACTGATTCGACGGCCAATGGGGCCGCGCTTTCGCCGTCGCTCGGCCAGCACGATCTCGCCCGAGTGAAGAATTCATCGACAGCCGCCCTCTTCTCCGCTTCAGTGACAGGGCGCGAACAGCCCGCGAGGCAGAGGAGGAGACAGAGGGACAGGGCGACGGGGCGACGGGGCGACGGAGAAAGTTCGTGTCCAATCGTCCTTTCATCGCTCCATCGCCCCGTCGTCCCGTCTATTTTTCTACGTAAGGGCGCGACTGTACGATGTAAATCTGATTGCCGATTGTGATCCATTCTATGTCCTGATCGCGTCCGCCGAAGACGCGTTCGATTTGCAGCGCGGCGCGGGACAATCGCCGGGTGACCGCGTCAGTCAACACTCTTCGCTCCGTTTCGATCTTGACCTCCCGCACGCCGCCGCGCTCGTCGAAAGTCAGCATCGTGTCCTCGCCCGATCGCGTCAGTACACGGACCGCGCCCGTTCGCGGATTGAAGATCAACTGCTCTGGGACGCGCCGCCCCTCGACGACTCGAATGCCTAGCCCGCGTTTGGCGTTGATGTATACCGAGCGGCGGTCTTCTCTGTCGAACGGGTTGGTCGTGATCAGGACGCCCGCCGCCTCGGCGTTGATACCTTCCTGGATCAACACCGCGGGGTAGACCGCCGAATGATTGATGCCGAAGCTCTCGCGCGCTTCGTAAGCCTCGTAATTCCACAACGACGCCCAAACGGTTTTGATCGCTTCCACGAGCGCGTTGTCATCGCGCACGTTCGGCACGCTCGTGTACAGGCCCGCGCCGCTAAAATTTGGCAGGTCTTCCGAATTGGTCGAGCTGCGAGCGAAGACGCCTTTGTCGCCCAGCAGTTCATGACGCCTGGCGATTACGGCGCGGACGAACTCTTCATTCATCCTGCCCTGTTGGATCTTTGCGCGCAGTTCGGCGAGCCGCTGTTTGCGATAGACCGGGTCGTGGTTGAAACGGTCCCCTCCGAGCATCTCGACAATCGTTTCTTCCAGGTTGTTCTCTTCGATGAATCGCGTGTAATAGAAGAACGGAATCGCGAACCCCGCCGGCGCCATGATGTCTCGGACCGCGCCGGCGTGGGCGGCGCGCATGACCTCGCCGAGGTTGGCCGACTTCGCGCCGAATCGTCTCGCGTCGCCTTTGCGCTGATTTTTCAGCTCGGTCAGTTGTCTGAATTCGATGTCGGCTTCGGGCGTGAGCAGGTCGGAGCGTTTAGCCAGACGTCGCCCCGCTTCCAAAGTTTCGTCCGCCTCGGCGGGCCGGAGCGTGTATCTGTCTTCGCGCGTCTCGAAATAAACGAACCTGCCTTTGAGCGGCTCGAACAGCCGGTCGGCGTCTTTTATATATGCGTTCGGCGCGCCCCAGCCTTTGGCGAGCAGATTGGCGTGCGCGAGCGGCGTCGAAAAAGTCGTCGTGATCACGCCCTGAAGCGGCGTCAGCGAGATCGGCGCCTCGCGGAAGATGACGATCTCGTTGCGGTCAATGACCGTCTCGTCGGTCATCCTATCGACGATCCGCAACACGCCGACGGCCGTCGCCGCGTTTAACGCCACGTAATCGCCCGGCGCGTTGATCTCCGAGGGCGGCAGTCGGGGGACGTCGCGGGCGATTTGCTCCGAGACCTCTTCCTGACGGGCCGAGTTCGGCTTGAAATAGAGCGGCGCGAAGAAGTTCTTGCTGAGGGCCCGAGAGGCCTCCCTCACGATCTCCGCCGTCGCCAGATCTCCCTCCCAGAATTCAAATGTGAATTTGCCGGCTTTGGTCTGCCAGGCGATCGTGCCGAGAATGAAGCGGCGATTGGCTTCGAGATAGTTGTGGCGGAAGAATTCGCGGCCGCGTTCGAGCGTGAGATAATTCGCGTTCGCGAATTCGCCGTGGAACGAGTAGCGCTTAGAATTGACGTAATAGACCCGATTCCCCGCGCCCTCCTTCGCGGCGCGGTCAATGACGAACATAATGTGCGGCAGCGCGTAGAATCGTCCTTGATAGTATGTGCGCGATAGCGAGTCGAATTCGGCGCGCGACGAGATACGCGGGCTGAAGCGTAGCGGTTCTTTGGTTCTGCGCTGCGATGGCCGTCCCGGAAGATTTCGCGTCGATGCCTGAATCGCTGAGGTATTCGGCGCAGCAATCGACCGGGCGGGAGAGAAAACTTGGGGGACGACAAACATGCAAAAAAGCGCGCAAAAGCCACAAAGCAGACGGGGAATGGAGGGCCCGAAGGACATTTGCGGCTTTTGTGTTCTTCTTTTAATTTTTGTGGTCAAACAGGTTTCCTCCTCAATTGGTAGGGCAAACTACCTGGGAGCGCAGGCATCCTTGCCTGCGTGGTTTCCGGCAAAGGCCGACTGACCGAAGCAAGCAGGCAAGGATGCCTGCGCTCCCAGGTAGCTCGCCCTACCATCGCTACGCGACATGTTGAAGTGGAACAGACTAAAGTCTTTTCCACAAAAATATCAACCGATGACAAAGCTTGAGAAAAAATTACGGACTGCTTTGCGACGATTCGGAGTCGGCGCGCAGGACTCTGTAATTGCGGCAGTCTCCGGCGGGGCTGACTCGGTGGCTTTGCTCGACGCCCTGGCCCGATTTCAACGGAGTGAAGGGCAGCCCGGCTCAATCATCGTGGCTCATCTCAATCATCAATTGCGCGGCGGGGAATCGGATGAAGACGAAGCGTTCGTGCGCGATTTAGCCGACCGGTTGAATCTTCCGGTCTTCACAGAACGGATCGCCGTCGCTGAACGCGCGAAAGCGGAGAAGCGGAATCTGGAGGCCATGGCGAGGGAGTTACGCTATGAATTTCTGTTGAGGGTCGCCGAGGCGCGAGGGGCCAATATCGTCTTCACCGCGCACACGCTGGACGATCAGGCCGAGACGATTCTGATGCGGTTGATTCGCGGCAGCGGCGCGGAAGGGCTGCGCGGAGTTCATCAGGTCATCGTTTTGAGCGACGGCGTGGGACTCATCCGCCCTCTGCTCGGAATCATGCGCGCTGAAGTGATCGGGCACTGCGCGCATTACGAACTCACGTTCCGCAGCGACAGCTCGAATTTTCTCGTCGATTTCATGCGTAATCGCGTTCGTCTTGAACTCCTGCCGATGTTGGAAACATTCAACCCGCGCGTCAAAGAGTCGCTCGCCCGCGCGTCCGAATCTGGCGCCCGGGATGACGATTATCTGCGCGGCGCGGCGTCCGGATATTTGGCCGCATCGCGTGTGGAATCGGGCCTTAACGTTAGCGTTTTACAGGAAACGCCCGACGCAATCAGACGCCGGGTGTTGCGACTGTGGCTGCGCGACGAACGCGGAGATTTGCGGCGCATTAACGCTTCTCACATCGAAGCGGTTGAAAGACTCATCGGCGGCCCCAGTGGGCGACGCGTCGAATTGCCGGAAGGCGGCGTCGTTGCGCGCGAGTTCAATTGTTTGAGATTCGTTCGGACTAGAGCGACTGAGAAACCGTTCGAGCCTGTCGAACTGAAGGAGAATGAGCCGCGAAATTTCGCGGGGTTCACATTCATGCTGAAGCGCGGAATGGCGCAAGTTGGTTTGAAACTTGATAACTATGGGGATCGGGAACGGTTTGCGGCGGCGCTGCGCGATTGCGAGGAACTGGACGGACTGCTGTTGCGAACCCGATTTCCGGGCGCCACTTACATCCCTGCAGACGCGCGGCGCGCGGTCAAGCTCAAGACGATGATGATCAGGCGCAAAATCCCTCTAACGCAACGTGATCGATATCCTATTTTAGTGACGGCGGATGATCGCATCGTCTGGGCGCCGGGGTTGCCGGTGGCGCGCGATTTCGCGCCGGGCGCGGAAGATTCGAACTGCGCCTTAATTGTGGCTGAACGTCTGTAAGAGGCGTGCGGCGATTCACATAATGAGGTGAAACTTCGGGATATAGTCTTCCGTCTTCTTGATTAGATAAACGAGATAAGGAAAAATGCCGAGCGAAATTCGGGGAAATGGGCTAGAATGGCGCTGAGGTCTTTAACGGAGGTAAATGGTATTGAACTCAACAATCAGACAAGTGGTCTTTTGGGTGGTGATTATCGGAGGCGCGATTCTGCTTTACCGATACTTCCATAATCCTGCAACCAACCAACCGACACAGTTGCCTTACAGTGATCTGTTAGCCAACGTCAGAAATAGCCAAGTGACACAGGCTACAGTCGAAAAGGAGAAGGTGACAGGCAAATTCTCCGACGGCAAAACCTTCACAACCGATCTGGCGAATGATCAAGTCGCCAGCGAATTGGTGAAGGAGATGGATAAGGCTAATCCTAAAATAAAGATCGATTTTAAGAACTCGTCTGGAAGCGGAATGTGGCTACAGATGCTGGCCTTTTACGCGCCTATCATCCTGATCATCGCGTTCTGGATATTCATGATCCGCCAGATGCAATCGGGAGGCAACAAGGCGCTTTCGTTCGGCAAGAGCCGGGCGAAACTCCTGTCGAATCAACAGAAGCGCGTGACGTTTAAAGACGTCGCCGGCGTCGAAGAGGCCAAAGAAGAGCTGCAGGAGATTATTGAATTCCTGAAAGAACCGCAAAAGTTCCAGAAACTCGGCGGGCGCATTCCGAAAGGCGTTTTGATGATGGGCCCTCCGGGCACAGGCAAGACGCTGCTCGCGCGCGCGATCGCGGGGGAAGCGAATGTTCCCTTCTTCTCGATTTCAGGCTCAGATTTCGTTGAAATGTTCGTAGGCGTAGGCGCCAGCCGCGTGCGCGACCTGTTTGAACAGGGCAAGAAGAACGCGCCTTGCATCATTTTCATTGATGAGATCGACGCCGTCGGACGCCACCGCGGCGCGGGGCTCGGCGGCGGGCACGACGAGCGCGAACAGACGCTCAACCAGTTGCTGGTTGAGATGGATGGTTTCGAATCGAACGACGGCGTGATCCTGATCGCCTCGACCAACCGGCCCGACGTGCTCGACCCGGCGCTGCTCCGCCCGGGACGCTTCGACCGTCGCGTGATCGTCAACCGCCCGGATGTAAAGGGGCGCGAAGGCATCCTGGCCGTTCACACGCGCAAGATTCCGCTCGGCGAAGACGTAGACATTTCGGTCATCGCCCGCGGCACGCCCGGATTCACCGGCGCGGACTTGGCCAACTTGGTGAATGAGGCCGCGCTCAACGCCGCCCGCTACAACAAGAAAGTCGTCGCGATGCACGATTTCGAGTGGGCCAAAGACAAGGTATTGATGGGGTCGGAGCGCAAATCGGCCGTGATGTCCGAAGATGAGAAGAAGACGACGGCTTATCATGAGGCCGGACACACCATCGTCGGATTGAAAGTCCCCAACGCCGATCCGGTTCATAAGGTCACGATCATCCCGCGCGGAATGGCGCTAGGCTTGACCCAGCAGTTGCCCGAAGGCGACCGCTATACCCACAGCCGCGATTACATCGAAGGCTCGATCGCGATCCTGATGGGCGGGCGTTTGGCTGAAGACATATTCCTCGGCAAGATCACGACCGGCGCGTCGAACGACATCGAGCGCGCGACTGACCTCGCGCGTAAGATGGTATGCGAGTTCGGCATGTCTAATCTCGGCCCGCTGACTTTCGGCAAGAAGGAAGAGCAGATATTCCTGGGCCGTGAAATCGCTCAGCATCAGGATTACAGCGAAGAAACCGCGATCAATATCGATAAGGAAGTCAAGCGCATCGTGATGGAGCAATACGAACGCGGGCGCCAGATTATCATCGAGCACCGCGACGCCCTGGACCGTCTGGCCCAGGAACTGCTCTCCCGCGAAACGCTCGATTCGGTTCAGATTCGCCGCATCGTCGCCGGCCTGCCGCTCGACGAAGACGGCCCGTCGCCGAGAACTGAACCCGATACCGGCAAGCCCGCGGACAAGGAGCCGGTTCTGAAACCGATCCTGCCACCGATTACGGGCAGCAATCCCGCTACGGCTTAGGGAGTCGGGAATAGGGAATGGGGAGTGGGGTAGGAGATACGTAAGTCTCCTACCCCACTCCCCATTTCTTTTTCCCCACTCCCTATTCCCTATTCCCCACTCCCCTACTCCGTCACTCGGCCAGCAGCATCTTGGCGATCGTCTGTTTCTGCATGTTGGAGGTGCCTTCGTAAATCTGGCCGATCTTAGAGTCGCGGAAGAATTTCTCGACAGGATAATCTTTCACGTAGCCGTAGCCGCCGTACAGATTCACGGCCAGCGAGGAGACTTCTTCGGCGACCTCTGAAGCGAAGAGTTTGGCCATCGCCGCCTGTTTGATGAAGGGAAGTCCCGCGTCTTTCAACCGGGCGGCGTTGTAAACCATCAGCCGCGCGGCCTCGATCTTCGTGGCCATCTCGGCTATCTGAAATTGCACGCCCTGGAATTCGCTGATCGCCTGGCCGAACTGTTTGCGCTCCTTCGTGTATGCCAGCGCCGCTTCATAAGCGCCCTGCGCCAGCCCGATCATCTGCGCGCCGATGCCGATGCGCCCTTCGTTCAATGTCTCGATGGCGATCTTGTATCCTTTGCCGAATTCGCCCAGCACGTTCTCTTTGGGGACGCGGCAATTGTCGAAGAGCAATTCGCAGGTCGACGAGGCGCGAATGCCCAGCTTATCTTCCTTCTTGCCCACCGAAAATCCGGGAAAATCCCGTTCGACGATGAAAGCGGTGATGCCCCTGTAGCCTTTGCCCGGATCGGCGTTGGCGAAGACGATGAAGAGGCCCGCCTCATTGCCGTTCGTGATCCACATTTTGCGGCCGTTGATCAGATAATGATCGCCCTTGTCTTCGGCCCTGGTCTGCATGGCGAATGCGTCGGAGCCGGAGCCTGCCTCGCTCAAACAATAGGCGCCGACCGTGTCGGTCGCCAGCCGCGTTATGTATTTCTTCTTCTGGGCTTCCGTGCCGTAATTCAAAAACGCGTTGATTGTCAGCGTATTGTTCACGTCGACGCAGACGCTGATCGAAGCGTCGACGCGCGCAAGCTCTTCTATAGCCAGACAGGCCATGAAGAACGAACCGCCCGATCCGCCGTACTCTTCGCCCGGCTCTATGCCCATCAGCCCGAGTTCAAAGCATTTCTGAATGATCTCTGGGCGGATCTTCTGCTTCTCGTCCATCTCGCGGACGTAAGGTTTGATCTCGGCCTCCGCGAATTCGCGGACGCTCGCCTGGAACAGTTTTTCCTCTTCAGACAAAACCGTCAGCGGCTGAACCAGTAATTGTTCGGCGGCCTGTTGAGTTTGAGCCATAGTCTCTTCTCCCGGCGCAAATACCGATTGCGCGATGAAGGAATTGAATAACGAATGATGTGTCGTGTGATCGTGAAAATGAACCCTGATTCAGTCCGGCATCTTACAATAGCGCCCATGCTTTGCCAACTTTTGGACGCAGGGCTCTCTGAGATACATCGCCGTTCACCCAAACAAGCGAA
Source organism: Blastocatellia bacterium (assembly GCA_035275805.1). GTDB lineage: Bacteria > Acidobacteriota > Blastocatellia > RBC074 > RBC074 > JAJVID01. The sequence goes on along the minus strand of DATEMG010000754.1, from coordinate 10,790 downwards.
AAAGAAAAAGGAGGTTGCTGATCGAAATAAATTTGACCTCTGTTCGGGCAGGCATGCCGATGTGGAGGAAATTTTTCGGCGCCGCCAGCATTTTCGTCAGTGTTTTTCGCCTGTATGGGTGTGGAGGCTTCATGGAAGGAAAAGGAGGAAGATAAATATATGAGCGCAGCAAATGAAATGGCGAGTTCGAAAAATCATGGTTATTCATACCGAGCGACGCTGGAGGCGTCGCAGAAGGTCAACTGGCGTATTGAAGACATTATTGGCGGCGACAGGCGGCTTGATTTCACTAAGCGGTTTATGCCCGAGTCGCTTGCTCGGGTGGAGCCACTCGATTTTCTGAGCGCCGCCGAAAAACGGACATTGAACCAGATCAGAGGGAACGCCTACCTCTCGATTTTTGGCCTGGTCGAGGAGTTCATCCTCCCTTACCTGATGGATCACGCCAGGCCGCAGCTTCAAGGGGATGATTATCGCGTGCGCGCGCTGCTACAGTTCGCCGGCGAAGAGGCTAAACATATTCACCTCTTCAAACTTTTCTGCGAAGAGTTTGAGAAAGGTTTCGGCGATAAACCTGCGGTAATCGGCCCGCCTGAGGCGATCGCTCAAGCGATTTTAGCGCACGATCCGCTGGCGGTGGCGTTGACGATTCTGCACATCGAATGGATGACACAGCGTCATTATCAGGAAAGTGTGAAGGACAATCAGGAATTGGACCCGCAGTTCAAGAGCCTGCTCAAGCATCACTGGATGGAAGAGGCGCAGCACGCCAAACTCGATACGCTTATGATCGAGGCGCTGTCTGAAGGCTGCGCCATGGAGAAGATCGCGACGGCGGTCGAGGAATATATCGAGATCGGCGGGTTTATCGACGGCGGATTAGCGCAGCAAACGCAGTTTGATCTTGACGCCTTCGAGCGCGCAACGGGCCGCACGCTGGCTGCGGGAGAGCGCGAGAATTTTATCGAATGGCAAAGGCAGGCGAATCGTTGGACCTATCTCGGTTCGGGGATGACTCATCCGAACTTTCTGGCGACGCTGGAGAACCTGGCGCCTGAAGCCCGCACGCGTGTCGAGCAGATCGCCCCCGCGTTCTGCTGATCGCAAAAAAACAAACTCACAACATGAGGTTTCTACACATGTCTTTTGCGCCGGAGGAGCGCAATGTTTAATGTCAGATTGTTTTGTTTACGGACTTGTGTAGAAACCTTAGCTCACAACTTTGAGAAGGAGAATCTACAATGACTGAAAAGAAGATGATGAACGGCGTCGACCTCAACCGGTTGAGCGCCACGATCGACCAGATCAAGGAAACGCCTGGCCTGGCCAGGTTCATATTCCGCGCCGGCAATCGATGGATAGATGGCGGGCACAACCGCACGACGATCAAGGGCTTTTACGGCGCGGGGCAGGAAGACTATTCACGCCTGGCCCCCTTCGAGATCGACAACGATGAGCCCGCAGTCCTGTTGGGCCAGGACAAAGGCGCCAATCCCACGGAATTTTTGCTGCACGCTCTGGCCGGGTGTTTAACGACTTCGCTGGTTTATCACGCCGCCGCCCAGGGCATCGAAATTGAGGAGGTGGAATCTCAATTCGAGGGCGACCTTGATCTGCGCGGTTTTCTGGGGTTATCGGATCGCGTTAGAAATGGGTACGAAAATATTCGCGTGACTTTCAAAATCACGGCCGACGCTACGGAAGAGAAACTGCAAGAGCTTTGCCAACTGGCCCAGAAACGATCGCCCGTATTCGACATCGTTTCCAACCCTGTCCCGATTTCCGTTCGATTAGAGACGAAATAAACTCCCCACCCGCCTTACAGGCGCGCAGATTGGGCCGATGGTCGCGGATTTTTACGGTCCGCGACTTTCCGCTCCCTTTATCGGTCTGTAGATTCTTCGATGGGTTGGAGTTTGTATCTTTGCTCTGGAGCAAAGCGCGGTAAGACGCCGCCTGGTCGGATTTACCCCTGGCTTCGTAAAGTTCGATGAGACGACTAACGGCCTTGCGAGTCACGCAGTGTTGTTCGCCGCGCGCGATCTTCAACCCAGCGTATGCGGCCAGCAATTGTTCTTCGGCTTCGCGGTAACGTTTGAGTTTGATCAGACAATCGCCCAGATGGCTGCGGCTGCGGTGGATCATCCAGTGCTCCGGCTTGAGCGATTTTTGGTAGATAGCGATCGCTTGCCGTTGCAGCTTTTCGGCTTCGGAATACCGCCCCTTGTGGTAAAGCATAGTGGCGAGATTGTTCAGACTCGCGCCGACCATGTGGTGGTCTTGTCCCAACTGTTCGCGTTGTATCGCCAGCGCCTGCCGCTGCAGGGCTTCTCCCGCCTCATAATCTCCCTTGGCGTCCAACAAGGTCGCCAGGTTGCTCATTGTGGACGCCAGCCGCACGCTGTTTTCGCCGAACAGCTTGCGTCGCAACTGAAGCGCCTCCCGGTAAAGCTGCTCGGCTTCCGCATACTTGCCCTTGTCTTGCAACAGCGAAGCCAGATTGACCATGTTTCCGCTCACGTCCGGGTGCTCCGCGCCGAGCAGTTTGCGGCGCAACTGAAGCGCTTCGCGAGACAAGGCTTCAGCGCCCTGGTAATCGCCAAGTTCGTGCAACATCACGGCCAGATTGTTCATACTGGCGGCGGTGGATGGGTGCTCCGCGCCATAAAGTTTGCGGTGTATCGCCAGCGCTTCCTGGTAATTTTCGGCGGCTTCCGCAAATTTGCCCTGCTCGCTCATTAACCGTCCCAGGCCATGCAGCAGACTGCTGGCTATATCCTTATGCCCAGGCGGAAGCCGCCTGCGTCGCAACGCCAGGACGTCTCGCACCAAAGGTTCGGCCTCGGCGAACTTACCCTGCGCGATTAACACTCGTCCCAAACCGGCCATGCTGTCTGCTGTGCTCAAGCTCTCCGTTCCCAGCAGCCTGCGCCGCAACTGAAGCGCCTCGCGGTACAGGGTCTCGCTTCTGGCGTATTCGCCTTTCTCATAGGTCAGCGCCCCCAGATTGTGCAGACTCTCCGCTACGTCCATGCTCTCGGCGCCAAATGTTTGCCGCCGCAATTTCAGGGAGTCTTCCAACAACGGTCGGGCGCGGTCGTACACGCCGATGCTTAGATACAAGCCGCCAATCGTGTCCATCAACCTGGCTTGCACGACAGGTTGGTCTTTTAGATCACACACGACCTTTTCCGCGCCCTGATCGAGCAACTCTTTGGCCGTAATCATATTGCTCCTGGCCCAGCCGGGATCGGCGAATTCAAACACGGCCGCGAGCGATTGCGTCACGGCTTGGGCCGTTGCCGCCTCGTGATTGGCGCGGTCACGTTCTCGGGCGAGGAGCACGGACTGAACGGCCATTGCGACGGCCAGAATCGCGAGCAGCGACAAAATTGTCACCCCGGTCTTTTGCCGGCGTACGAACTTTCCGGCTCTGTAGCCGAACGTGTCTTTGCGGGCCGCGACCGGCATCCCCTCCAGATGGCGCCGGATGTCTTCGGAAAACTGCTCCACCGATTGATAGCGACGCTCAGGCTCTTTGCGTATCGCCATCATCGTGATGTTGTCCAGGTCGCCTGCGAGCTTGCGGGCCAGTCTGGTAGGCGCGTCGGTCATCCCGCCCACGACTTTGCTCGGTTCCTCGATCGCCGTCTCGCAGATCGAATGATCGATTTCGGTCGGCGCGAATGTCCTGAACTCATACGGGCGGCGATCGGTCAACAGTTCATAAAGCACGACGCCGAGCGAGTAAACGTCGGTGGTCGTGGAGACCTCCTGACCGCACGCCTGTTCGGGGCTGGCGTACTCAGGCGTCATCATGCGCAGCGCCATGTCAGTTCGCGTGCGCGCCTGGCCCGCGTCCGGCGAGAGCAATTTGGCGATGCCGAAATCGAGTAGTTTCGGCTGGCCGGATTTTCCATCGGCCGAGGGTGCGATCAGGATGTTGCTCGGCTTCAGATCGCGGTGGACGACCAGTCTCTGGTGCGCGTGCTGGACGGCGGAACAAACCTTGCGGAATAGCTTCAGTTTCTCGTTGACTGAAAGCTGATGGCGGCGGCAATAGGCCGTGATCGGTTCGCCGGCGACGAATTCCATAACGAAGTAGGGCGAGCCGTCGGGCGTCGCGCCGCCGTCGAACAGGCGCGCGATGTGCGGATGATCGAGCGTGGCCAGAATCTGCCGCTCGCGCAGGAATTGGTCGCGCACGAAGTCCGTGTCCATCCCGCGTTTGATGATCTTGATCGCGACCTGCAGCCGGAAATGCTCGTCGTCGCGCTCGGCTTCGTAGACGTCGCCCATCCCGCCGCGCCCGATCAGTCGCTTGACGCGGTAAGGCCCGATGCGCTCTCCGGTCAAGTCGTCTTTGGCGGTGAACGCCAGGGCGGCGTTCGCGATCGGATCGCGGATGAAGTCTTCGGCGGTGTCTCGCTCAAGCAGGGAAAGAACTTCGCGCCGCAGGTCTTCATCGCCGTCGCAGACCCGCGTCAGGTAGGCGTCGCGCTCGTCGGCCGGGCGATCAATAGCTGTGCGAAAAAGCGCTTCAACGTGCTGCCAGCGTTCGGTATTCATGACGATTTAGACTCCATTTCACGTCGCAGCCATGCCCTCGCCAGTCGCGTCTCAAGGCCGATCGTGGCGACGGAAAGGCCGAGCGCGGCGGCCGTTTCATCCATACTCAAACCGCCGAAATAGCGCAGTTCGATGACGCGTACCTTGCGCTCGTCGAACTTCGCCAGGGCGACCATGGCGTCGTCCAGCGCTACCAACTCGGACGCTTTCTCGTCGGAGAAAGTCAACGCTTCGTCGAGCGAAAAATTTCGTCCGGCGCCGCCGCGTTTGTCCGCCGCGCGAGCGCGCGCGTATTCGACCAGAATCTGGCGCATCAACTGCGCCGCCACGCCGTAAAAATGCCTTCGGCTCTGCCATTCGGGAAAGTCTTGCTTGACCAGTCGCAGGTAGGCCTCATTGATCAGCGCGGTCGGTTGCAGCGTGTGGTCCGGTCGCTCCCGCCGCAGATAACTGTGCGCCAGCCTGTAAAGCTCGTCATAGACGACCGGCATCAACTGTTCGAGCGCGGCCTGTTCGCCTCGGCTCCAGCGCAGCAGCTGCTGCGTGATTTCATTGGTGGGCGCCGTTCGCATGATTTTCAGATTTAGAAGTCGGCGCCGCCTTTCGGGCGGATGTGATTCTACGTTCGAACCGAGAGTATCTGGCTGCAATATTGTCATTGTCTTAAATAAAAACGGCAGGCGTCCGACCTGCCGTGGAGTGTTGATTCGATTATGCGTCCGGCGCGACCGCGCAACCATCACGGACGCAATAATCCGGCTTCATATTTTCAGGCCGCCTACTGCGTAAGCTTGCCATTTGGGGGAGTCGAATCCGGCCCCGCCTCCGCTTCAGCAGTTGTGAACAGGTCTTTGGCAGCCGCGCGCAAATCACGTATAGTCGGAGCGCTCGACTTTTCAAACAACGCTTCTTCTCCCGGCGCGGTCTCATGAATCGGCGCCGGATTCTCTTCGTTGACTGTCATTTTCTTCTTCTTCACCTCCTCGCGCGGCCTCGCCGAAAATGCGGGCTAACTTTGGCCGGCGCCACGCCCGAGCTTCACAAGCGCGGGGCCGCCGTGAGCGCGAGCTTCAAGGCCGATTCGCGGCGACCGGGCGCAATGATCAATTTTCATTCTTGATCGGCACACGAAGTGTGAGCGCTCCCACCCACTGCCCAGGGTTATTCGTCTGCTGGAAGAACTGTGGGGTGAAGTTCGTATGGCAGAGCACGCAAGCTTGATGGAAGGTGTTGCTGAGCGCGACCGAGCGCCGGTAGTACCAGCGATTGCCCACGCGCTCGACGGAGGTGTTCGCCTTGCCCTTGAGCGCGAGGACCAGGGACTTCTGCTCGAATAAGTCGCTGGGAAGGTCGTTGAGCCCGCCCTGGAGCGGGGGGAAGACGCCGATCAGCCGCATATCCCTGTTCGAGTCGTTGAAGATCAGCGAGATGGCCTGCTTGCCCTCCTCAACGTTGTTCGGGGTGGTTTCGTTGAACTCCTGGAACAGCGCGGCTAGCAACTCATTGAGCATGAGGTCGCTCGTCCGCTGTGCGAAAGCGATTGACTCGCTCGAGGGAGAATCGTTGGGGCCTCCGATGCCGGTCAGGCCGGCGGCGGCGAGCAGAGTCGCGAGCGCGATGGCGCGCTTTATTTTCCTGATGCGCATAGACTAACTCCTTGTATGTGTATTTGTGATTTTGGTTGGTTGTCCGAGGCAAGCGGGCATGAGTCAATGGATTTTGGGACGATCAGGTGGCCGACGAACCCGATCGTATAGAGAAACTTCGCGAATAAGACCAGATAACAAATCAACCCATATACGAAAGCTGTAATTCGCGCGGGCATGGCAATCCCCTTGTTTTTCAAGCTTGCATTTCCGGCAGAGCGGAGTAAACTCCGGCTCAGGTGGCCGCCTGAGCCGGGAATTTACCTCACCGGGAAGCATTCAAATTATGAACGCCAAAAATGGAAGTCGCTGAACTTTCCATCATATTACCGCCGGCTCGAATTTTTTTGCGAGCGTGCCCTGATCACGATCAAATGAAAGGATATGTGTTCTATGTCGTTCGCAGTTCGCGTATCGCCGTGTTTACTGGTTTTGAGTTTGAGTCTCATCAGCCCCGCCTTTGGCCAGCCGCAATCAGTTCCCAATCAGTCCGTTTCTTCAGAGACGCATGATCTGGCTGCGGCGTTGGCAGGCGCCGCGTCCGAGGAGGAGCGGGATCTGCTGTTGGCGCGAAAGAAGGACCTGATGAACGGCTCGCTCCTGGTCGCGCTGAGAGCGCTCTCCAATCCCTACGTTCAGAAAGGCGATTACGCCGGGGCGCTGAAAATCATTCAGCTCGCTGTCGGGATTGCGGAAAGGATCGGAGATCGGGCGGGGCTAGGTAATGCGTTGTGCGATCTCGGGACGGTCTACGACCGTCAGAGTCGCGCGGCGCAGGCCCTTGATTGCTATCAGAAAGCCCTTGCCATTTTTGAAGAGGCCGGCGCCAAGAAGGGAATGGCGCGCGCGCTACTCAGAATAGGCGCCACTCACGCGTCACAAAGGCGCTACGATCTGGCGTTGGAACACTACGACAAAAGCATGGCGATCAGTGAAGAGACCGGGGATAGAAGCGCCGTCGCGTTGCTTCTCAACAACATGTGCACGGCGCACAGCTCGCTGGGACATGACAGCCTTGGGCTGGAGTTGTGCCAGAAGAGCCGGGCGATGAGCGAAGAGCTGAACGACAAGGTAACGCTGGACCTGGCCTTGAACAACATCGCCATATTCTATAACTCCCAAGGTCGATACGCCGACGCGCTGGAGTGTCTTCAGAAGGGCCTCAAAATTATCGAAGAAATGGGACGCGACGGCGACAAGAGGAGTCTGGCCATCCGGCTGCTGAACATCGGCCGGATATATAGGCTCCAGGGCCGTCTGGATCAGGCATTGGCGTACTATCACGAAAGCCTGAAGAATATGGAGGAGGTCGGCGACAAATTCGGAATCGCCAATTTAGAGAACAACTTAGGAGTCGTTTACAAATCGCAGGGACTTTATGATGAAGCGCTGGAGTGGTTTCAAAAGAGCATGCGGCGCTATGAGGAGATACAGACCAAAGGGGGCGTCTCCAGGAGTCTGAACAACATCGGCGACCTTTACCGATTACAGGGACGCTACGACCGGGCGTTGGAAAATCTCCAGAAGAGTCTCCAGTTGCGCGAGGAGAACCGCGACCGGGAAGGGATTATCCTGACGCTGAATAATCTCGGCTGGCTGTATCAGGACCAGGGCAAGTATGCGGAGATGCTCGAAGTCAGCCAGCGCGCCGCCGGATTGGCTGAGGATCTCATTTACCCAGAAGGATTCTGGGACGCCCAGGATCGCATCGGCAGGGCGTTTCACGCGCTGGGCAGGCCCGCTGAAGCCCGCCGGAGTTTTCTCGCCGCCATCGCCATGGTCGAGTCTCTGCGCCACAAGGTCGCCGGGGGCGAACAGCAGCGGCAAAGCTTTCTTGAAAAGAGACACTCTCCGTGGCTCGGCATGGTCGCGCTGCTTGTTTCGCAACGCGAATACGCCGAGGCCTTGACCTTCGCCGAAAGGTCGAAGGCGCGGGTGTTGCTCGACGCGCTTCAAGCGGGCCGAGCCGGCCTCCTCGAAGCGCTGACGCCACGGGAGCGGCAAGCCGAGGAGGAGCGGCGCAATCGGCTGGGTTCGTTCAACTCGCAACTCACCGGCGAACTGCGGCGCGACAAGCCCGACCTGTCTCGCGTGGCCGAATTGAAGGCGAGTGTCGAGAAGGCCCGGCTGGATTACGAAGCCCTTGAAACCAGCCTCTACGTCGCGCACCCCGAGCTGAAAACGCATCGGGGCGAGGCTCCGATCGTCAAAGTCGAAGATCTCACGGCCTTGCTTCCGAACGCCGCAAGCGCGCTGCTCGAGTACGTCGTTGCGGATGACATGACTTATCTGTTCGCCGTCACGAAAGCGGTCGGAAAAACTGACGTTGAGATCCGAGTCTATACCCTGCCGGTCAAACGAGACGATCTCGCCAAACAGACAGAAGCCTTTCGGCGACAACTCGCCGCGCGCGATCTCGGCTTTCGCGCCTCGGCGGCCAGGCTCTACGCATTGTTGGTCAAACCGGCCGAGGCGCAGCTTCGGGGCAAAACCAATCTCGTCATCGCGCCTGACGACAAGTTATGGGACCTGCCGTTTCAGGCGCTGCTCGTCGGCTCCAACCGGTTTCTCATCCAGGACGCCGCGATCTCTTATACGCCGTCGTTGACGGCGCTGCGTGAGATGACGAAGCGGCGGAAGAACAAGGACGTAACCTCCTCCCCCGCGACCTTACTGGCGCTGGGCAACCCGCAATTGGGCCGGGTAACCCTCAACCGCGCGTCGCTGTCGCTGCGCAATGAAAAGCTCGGCCCGCTGCCGGAAGCCGAACATGAAGTTGAGGCGCTGAGGCGGCTCTACGGCGCGTCGCGGAGCAAGGTCTACGTTGGCGCCGAGGCCCGTGAGGACCGCGTCAAAAACGAGGCCGGGCAGGCCGCAATCCTCCACTTCGCCACGCACGGAATATTCAATGACGCCTCGCCGATGTATTCCCATCTGGCGCTCGCGCAGGGCGACACTAACGAAGACGGCTTGCTCGAAGCTTGGGAACTGATGCGACTCGATCTGAAGGCCGACCTGGTTGTGCTCTCGGCCTGTGAAACAGCGCGCGGGCGCTTCGGCGCGGGCGAAGGCATTATCGGGCTGACCTGGGCGTTGTTCGTGGCCGGCGCGCCGTCAGCCGTGGTCAGCCAATGGAAAGTCGAATCGGCGAGCGCGCGCGACTTGATGCTCGGCTTTCATCACCAATTGCGAGCGCCTGCGTCCGTGAAGGCGAAGGGGACCAAGGCCGAAGCCTTGCGGCGCGCGGCGATGAAGGTGATGAAGAATCCGGAGACGCGTCACCCGTTTTACTGGGCTGGATTTGTGCTGGTGGGCGCATCGTGAAGACGTTGGCGGCGATCGCTAACCCCCCGTCACTCTCCCGCCAGAGGCTCGGTCGGGGGGGAAACAGCCATCAGGCGGGCATAGAGTGAACGGCGCTGAGGTCGGCTTCCAGTCTCACATTCTGGTAAGCTTTCCCGGCTGAGTGACGCAAAATCTTAGGACGTCCGAATCGCCATATTGAACTCCGTAAAGATAAGTGGATGAACCCTTCGCCGTATTACTAAGCCGCCGAATTTTTTTGCAGGGCCACCGGTGTTTCGACGGTGTCGGGAGAAACTCCTTTTCATTAAATTTCGTTCCATTTACTTGCAGCCGCGCTTCTGCGAGAATTTTCGCGATGACTTTCCCTCATGATTGGCGGCTAGACGCCTTTCAAACTTATAAACCGATCCAGACGAGCGCATGAAGTCTGGCCTTTAGGCTGCTAAAGTCAGCCGCCGAAAGGCGGGATTCAAAGCGATTTTCGGAGGAGGAGATATGCCACTTAAATTTGTTCGTAGCCTCATCGCCGTATCGTGTCTTTCACTGGCCGTCAGCCCGTCTCTTTATGCAAGAGACCCGGGAGACGCGGCGAAACAGTCCGCAAAAGCCTCAAAGGTCTTTCAGGAGATTATGGCCGCGCCTGATAAGGCGATTCCTACAAGCGTGCTGGATAAAGCCCAATGCATAGCCGTCTTTCCGCAAGTGCTCAAAGCCGGTTTCATCTTTGGCGGGCGCGGTGGACGCGGAGTGGCCAGTTGTCGCGTCCCAAACGGATGGAGCGATCCGGCCTACTTCGACCTGAAGGGCGGCAGCTTTGGGTTGCAGATCGGCGCGCAGGCCACCGATTTCGTCCTGCTCTTTATGAACCATGACGGGATGAAGAGCCTTCTCAAGAACAAATTCGAGATGGGCGGAGACGCGTCGGTCGCGGCTGGCCCGGTCGGACGCCAGGCCGGGGCTTCGACAGATCTGGTATTGGACGCGCAAATCCTCTCTTATTCGCGCAGCAAGGGACTGTTCGCGGGACTCGAACTCAAAGGCGCCGTCGTATCGCTAGACGACAGCGATATGGAATCGGCTTATGGCGCGGAGGTGAAGGCCGAAGAGGTATTGACCTGCAAGAAGGTCGGGCCGGCGGCGGTGAAGGTCTATCCGAACACACTGACGCGTTATTCGAAGCGCAAAAGTTAGAGGTCAGGAGGGACGAAAAGACGGGGCGACTAGGCGACTGGGGGACGGGGCGACATTTCATCTTCGCCCCGTCCCCCA
>DATEMG010000753.1:0-9626 GCA_035275805.1 Blastocatellia bacterium | reverse complement strand
AAGAAAATATGAAAACGACGAACCCTTCACGACAGAGGTTCAATAATCCCCCATATCCCGGAAGTCAGCAAAAGAAGCCCGAGCGCCAACATCCCCCAACCCCAATAGCGGATGTGCCGCGCGCTCAGCGGATGTGTCCTGTGAAAGAAATAGCCCTCCGCCCCTTTAGCAGACCACCTCGCGTTATAATAGCCCCACCCCAAAGAAAGAATTGCGCAAGTGATTGTCAACAATTGTTCTTCCATATCAGTAACCGCCTGAAAGCCGTGAATTTGAACGAATGCCGACAGCTTAGCTCTATCATCATCGTCCTCCTCCTTCTTGACCTTCAGTTGCGTCACGCCCATTGTGAACCGTCCAGTGACCACAATTAAGTGGCAATCACCGAACCATCCACTACTTTTATCGGCGACGCCGGCCTGGATTTCACACATGGGCGTGACGTGGGCAGCTCCCCCGAACCGCCCGGCCGATGATGGGCAATTACGGCGCCGAATCGATAGTGTTGAATGTAGGGGATTTCGCTGTTTTGCGCATGGGGCGATGTCCCGAAACGCCACGTAGATTCGGTGTGTAGGCGAGTCCCGAAACACCCCATCGGCGAGTTTAAAAAGATATGCATTGACCGAAAAACTCTTAGGGGTTATCTTCCCGCGTCCGCAAAGAACCGACCTACCGGCGCCAATTCTCTGCCCCTAGAAGCGACAAGGAGGCTCCCCATGACAGAAGAGGCCTGCAAAGCCCTAGACCGTCTTCGCGAAGGCAATCCTATCGAATGCTCAGCCGACGCCTACCACTCGGAAATACGGGACGCGCTCATTCTTTTCGCGCTTGATTGCGCTGACAGCAACGACGGTGTCCGAATGCGAATCGCGCTCGCAGAAGTAAATAGGCTGGACAACGAGCATGGCTATGGAGTGTCGGCTGTGGCGCCCAACAACCTCGCCTAGAGCGGATTACGATTGCGTGTTCCCGAAAGTGGCGCGATCCGCTCGCCATACGGTAAACTTATCTGCAAATCGCCATAAGTCGGCGCGTTGGCGCCAACCCCTGTCGGGCGCCAACTCCGCGCCAATCGCGGCGATTAACACTGGCACAGCCTTTGCACAGGATTGTACGCACGGAGGCCAGTATGAGCAGTAAAGAATTATCAGCTTCAAATCCGAGTCCGAACACGCGCGAGGATGATGACCAGAAAGCAGAGGTAATCCGCCGGAGAGCGGGATATCTCCGCGCAATAGCGGAAGCCTCTCGCGCTTCAGCAGAAGCGCGACTGGAAAAGGCAGAGCAAGACCGAACCGCAGCCAAAGGCTCATGCCAGACGGCGGAAGCGGACAGGCGCGCCGCCGAGGAACATCGGTGCAGCGTGAAAAAATTGCGCCAGGCCGCCAAGTAGACGAACGCCGCAGCCGAAGACCTCCGTGCGGCGGCGGAAGAAGCCAAGGTGGCGTTAGAGGTGGACAAGCAGGCGCAATAGAACAGCGAAGCTGGAATCGGAGGCGGAATGAGCATTCAGCTTCAGATGAAACAAATGCCTGACTATCTCGCCGCAATGTTTATTGGCGCGGGCGTGGCGGAAGAAGTATGGCGGCAATTTGAGGAAATTGCCGAGCATTGCAAGCGCGCGAAAGGCGATAAACTTCTCATTGATATTACGAGAGCTGAGGGAAAAATCTCCGTTATAGAAAAATACCTGGCGGCTGAAGAATCGCGCATATTCGCGCAATACGGGATAAAAGTCGCATTTATTGAGACGGCAGAGCGAATGGACCCGCGAAAGTTTTTCTTGATGGCGGCTCGTAATCGAGGCGTAAATGTCGAGGCATTTACCAATTTGCAGGCTGCGGAAGAATGGCTGTTGAAATAACCTCCTGGAATCCGAAGACGTCATGGCCTGAAAACTCCCCAACTCCGCGCCAATTCTAGCCTGCCGCTCGTTCAAGAGGCGGTATGACAATTGCGGGTTGTGTAGGCTCGATCTAGCTGCGGTCTGGCGGCCGTCGAACGAATGATGGAGATGAAGCAGGAGGGGAAGTGAACTTCCAGATTCAGATAGAACAAGGATCTGGCTATCTTGCTGCAAGGTTTATTGGCGCGGCCGAGGCGAGCGAGGTGTTGCGGCATTTTGAGTCAATTGCTGATCACTGCAGGCGCACGAGAAACAATAAACTTCTCATCGACATAACTCGACTCGATGTAAAACTCACTGTCACAACCAGATTCCTTGCGGGAGAAAAGCTGGAGATTTTCGCGGTCAACAATATAAAAGTCGCGATTGTTGGCAGGCCGGAGCATCTTGACCCGGGAAGGTTTGCAATGCTGGTGGCTAGGAATCGATTCATAAATGCTGATGTATTTACGGATTTCCAGTCCGCTGAAGAGTGGCTGTTGAAATAACTGTTTGCAGTCCCGTACACGTATTTGCAAACCGCTCTAAACCGGGAAATGAGCGACGAGAATGAAAATGCAACAGACAGACGAACAGACAAGGCTTTACAGTGACACACTGCTCGATCACTTCCGCAATCCGCGGAATTACGGCAGTCTGCATTCTCCCGATGTAGCTTATGAAGAATTCAACCCGCTGTGCGGTGACCGGATCAGGATCGAACTGAAAATCAGCGACAACCGCATCGCAGCGGCTCGCTTCGTGGGCGACGGCTGCGCCATCTGCATCGCCGCGGCTTCCATGTTGACAGTGTTGGTTCTGGACGCGGACATAGACCAGAGCGCCGTGATTTCCAGTGAAAAGCTTATTTCATCGTTAAAGAGCGACATCAAACCTTCAAGGATGAAGTGCGCCTTGCTTCCACTTGATGCGCTTCGTTCGTGCGTTAAGATTTACAAGCAGCCTTAAACGAGCCGGTGATAAAGCGTGATCCAAACAGGCAAGGTGATTCAACCGGGTTGTTTTCCAACCAGGCGCAGGAAAAAGCGTCTGAGAACGGTCCACATCGCGCGAAACACGAGCGGAGCAGCGCTCAGAGCCTCCGTTTCGGCTTCGGGAAGACTATCTGTTGATAGAGATTCAGCCGGCGTTTGGCCAGACAGTTGAGATTCATCCGCGACTTCAACTTCAAGACGCTGCTTCACGCATGCGGAAAATTGCCGGAACAATTGCCTGGAAACTTCTTCAATCATCCCGCGGCCGAACTGCACCACTTTTCCGACAAGGTCCACCTCGGCGTTAACGACGACCAGGGCGCCGACGCCTTTGAGTGGCGCGACTTTGCTCAGCATGGTGACCCTTGCAGAGCCTGCCCCACCCGCATCGCGCCCTTCCCCCACCATGCGAACCTGATGCCCTTGTTCGTCCACTTCGGTGAATTTCATCAGGCCTTTGAAAGACATTGACATGGGGCCGAGTTTTACCTTCACGGCGCCCACGAAGGCGCCTTCGTCTTGCGTCTCTAACAACTCGGCCCCGGGTATGCAAACGACCACTTTGGCGGGATCGATCAAATACTCCCACACCTGCTGGACCGGCGCTCGCACCTCAAATTCTTCTTCTATTATAAATGGCATTAGTAATCTCCTAGAGCATTTTTCATATCGGCGCATGGGTTAATAGAACGCGGATGACGCGGATACGAAGAATCATCGCGTATAGGGGCCCAATGAGACCGGCGTGAATCCGCCCTATCCGCGTCATCCGCATTCTATTGAGGGAGTTTTTATCACAAATACGAAATTTCAGGTCACAGCCTCGGTTGGGCGGGCCTGAGAGGCGCGTCCCAGGCGTTAGCGCCTTTGACCTTGAGCTTGCGTTTATAGACCTTGTCGCCACAGGTGGCGAAGAGCGTATCACCGTTTTCTCCGCCGAAAGTCAGATTCGAGATTCTGCCGTTCGGCGTCGGGATGATCGCGTTCACGCGCCCGGCCTGATCGCAAACCTGAACGCCCATACGCGTCGCAACGTAGAGCCGCCCGTCGCGGTCGACGCGCATGCCATCGGCCTGGCTGCTGTCAACCGTGTCGGCGACGTGTATCCAGTAATATTGCTGCTTGAATTGCAGTGATCCATCGGGCTGGATTTGATAACTGTAGACCCAGTGCGAACGGTAATCATCGACGTAGAGCAGCGTCTGGTCGGGCGACAATGTGACTCCGTTCGAGTAACGCAATCCCGTGTCCACGACCTTCTTCTCGCCGTTCGGCTTGATCAGCCAGACGTTGCTCTGGTCGGCGGCGGGCGTGTTCGGCTCAGTGACGTAAATATTCCCGTTGCGCGCGACCACGATGTCGTTGCCGCTAACGCTTTCTGCGATGACCGCCGGTGGACTTCCGGGTTTTTCGACGTCGTAAGCTACGATCTTCTTCTCGCCCGTCACGGCGTAAAGGCGACCATCAGGGCCGAACGCCTGCCCACTGGCGCGCTTCGTATCGGCGATAAACTCCGTGACCTTGCCGTCGAGGCCGATCTTGTGAATCTTGTTGTTCGCTCCGTCCGTGAAGAAGACCTCGCCTTTGGCGTTGACCGCCGGGCCTTCGGTGAAGCGATGACCCTCGCTGACCAACTTCCAGCCCTCGCCTGGAATGAGCAGCGCGTCGAGCGTGGCGTTCTTCGACGCCCCGGCCTTAACCGGCTCCGGCCACCCCTTCCACAACCAGCGCATCGCGTCGGGAAAGACCGCCGTGCCCTGCCTGCCGTTGTGCGCGCCTTCGCCCCAGACGTGTTGAACCTCATAGCCGGCGAACTGAAGCGACCGCTCCATCGCCTGATTGGCCATCCACCAGTCTCCGCCGTATATGTTCAGATCGTTCGCGCCATCCTGCATAAAGATGCGAATCGGCTTCGGCTCGTACTTGCGAACGAGCGTCGAATAGCCATGCCCGCCGCGCAGTCCTACGTAAGTTCCGATGGCGCTGAAGACGCGTGAAAAGGCGTCGGGACGCTCCCAGGCGGCGGTGAAAGCGCAAATAGCCCCGGACGACGACCCACCGATGGCGCGGTCGTTTCCGTTCTTTGATAGGCGAATAAGCCGTCCGTCCGAGGCCTTCTTCGTCTCGACATCGGGCAGCAACTCATCGAGCAGGAATCGCGCGTAATTGTCGCCGAGGCCGTCGTACTCGAAGCTGCGGTTGAAGCGGTCTAGCCCGGATTCGGCGTTCGCGGCTCTCACTCGCCCATGCATCACGAAGACGCCGATTGTTACCGGCATCTCTTTTTTGTGAATCAGGTTGTCGAAAACGACGGGCGCGTTCCACTGAACGCCGTCCTGATTGACGTAAACGCAGGCGGGCTTGTCTGGCGTGTATTGCGCGGGCACATAGACCCAATACTCGCGCCACGTGCCCGGGAAGATTTTCGAATTCTCGAAGGTGAACTTCAGCACCTCGCCTTTCGGAACGCCTGGCTGTTCCTGCGAGTCGGGGTGAGGCGGATAGCTCTCCTGCGGCTGGTTCGTTTGCGCGAAAGCCGGCGAGACGAACAACGCAAAAATGAGTGTGAGCAATGTCGGGGATGGTTTCATATGAATTGATCCTTTGATTGGCGCAGCGCGGCGCGCGATACATTCTCCGATCGCAATTCTCCATTCTCAAGCGGGAGGAGGAGCGCTTCTATTTCTGCCTGAAAATGGAGAGTGGAGGTGCGAACGGAGAATGCGGACTAAACGTTATACGTCCCGGACGAGACGCGGCCCCCGCGGCCTGTCCAGTTCGTATGGAAAAACTCGCCTCGCGGCCTGTCCACGCGCTCGTAGGTGTGAGCGCCGAAGAAGTCGCGCTGAGCCTGCAGCAGGTTCGCCGGCAGGCGCTCGGCGCGGTAGCCGTCGAAGAACGAGAGCGCCGTCGAGAAGGCCGGCGTCGGCACGCCGTACTCGATGGCCCTGATGACGGCGCGCCGCCACGAGGCTTGATATTCGTTCAACAGCCTGCTGAAGAAATCGTCGAGCAGCAGATTGGTCAACTGCGGATTCTTGTCGAAGGCCTCTTTGATCTTGCCAAGGAAGCGGCTGCGTATGATGCAGCCTCCGCGCCACATCAGCGCGATGCCGCCGTAATTCAGGTCCCACCCCTGTTCTTTCGCCGCCTCGCGCATCAGCATATAACCTTGCGCGTACGAGACGACTTTAGAGCAGTAGAGCGCGCGGCGAACGTCTTCGATGAACTGCTGGCGGTCTTGCGCCGCAGGAAGCTTCGGACCTGTCAAAATCCCCGACGCGACGACGCGTTCGTCCTTCATCGCCGAAAGGCAGCGGGCGTAAACAGCCTCTCCGATCAACGTAACCGGCACGCCCAGTTCGAGCGAGTTGACGCCAGTCCATTTGCCGGTGCCTTTCTGCCCGGCGGCGTCCAGAATCTTGTCCACCATCGGCGCGCCGTCTTCATCCTTCTTGGTGAAAATCTCGCTCGTTATCTCGATCAGGTAGCTGTCTAACTCTCCCTTGTTCCATTCGGTGAAAACCTCATGCAGTTCTTCAGCGCTCAGGCCCAGGCCCGCGCTCAGCAGGTGGTAGGCTTCACATATGAGCTGCATGTCGCCGTACTCGATGCCGTTGTGGATCATCTTGACGTAATGGCCCGCGCCGTTTTCGCCGACCCAGTCGCAGCATGGCGAGCCGTCTTCCACCCTGGCGGCGATGGATTGAAAGATCTCTTTGACGTGGGGCCAGGCCGCAGAATTGCCACCCGGCATTATCGACGGGCCGAAGCGCGCGCCCTCTTCGCCGCCCGAAACGCCCGTGCCGATGAAGAGAATTCCCTTCTCCGCCAGATCACTTGTGCGGCGGTTCGTGTCGGGGTAATGCGAATTGCCGCCGTCAATGACGATGTCTCCCTTGTCGAGATGCGGCAGCAGGCTATCGATCATATGATCCACGGTATCGCCCGCCTTAACCATCAGCATTACGCGACGCGGTCGCTTCAAGGATCCGACAAATTCTTCAATCGAATGCGCGCCCGCGACCTGCGTTCCGGCGGCTTCGTTCTGAATGAATTCGTCTACTTTCGAAACAGTGCGGTTGAAGACGGCCACACGATAGCCGTGGTCGTTCATATTCAATACAAGGTTCTGTCCCATTACGGCCAGGCCGATCAGACCAAAGTCACAACTTTCCTTCTGCATAAAAACTCCTGTCGAATTTATATTCCTTCCGGGGCGCACGAGAGGCTGGAAGCATTGTTTATTATGTGTCAATTTCCCGGAGGTTTCACCTCGGAAAGGGTCGGGCTGGCAGGAATTTTAAAATTTTCGGGAGGGTCTGGGCGGCTCGGGTCGAACCCCGTCACGTCTTTCGCAAGAAATTTTGCGAGGCCGAGGTTGTTGGCTTTAATTCCCTCGACGACACACCTGGCCAATTCGTAAGCGCCATAATTGTTGTGATGCGTGCCGTCGCCTTCTTTGAAGGCCAGCGCCGACCTCTGCGGTCCCAAGGCTTCATAAAACGCCTTGCTCATCGCGTTCAGATCGATTAGCGCGACCTTTTCTTCTCCGGCGACCTGGCGAACGGCTTCCGGGTAATCGCCTAGCGTGCTGTAAACCTCGCCCCGCTCGTTGAAATTGCGGCGATTGACCGAAGTCAGGAGCACAGGCGTCGCGCCGCGTTTGCGCGCCTCGGCGACGAACATCCTCAGGTCGGTTTTGTACGTCGTAAACGCGCCGACGCCTTCGCCCTTCTCTTTCTGATCATTATGTCCGTACTGAATGAACAAATAATCGCCCGACTTGATCAGGCTCAAAACTTTGGCCAGCCGCCCTGCGCCGAGCGAGCTTCGAAGCGATTCGCCGGATTCGGCGTGATTGGCGACGGACACGCCTGGCCCGAAAAACCGCGGAAACATTTGTCCCCAACTGCTGTATGGCTCCCTCGGCTGATCGCAGACCGTCGAATCACCGAGCAGGAAGACCGTCGGGACATCCGCTCTGGTGATTTCAATAGCGCTGACAGTCGGTTTTTTGCCGTTGAATTCAAGCGTCAGCTTTTCGTCCCATGCCCAGGCTTCAATCGTCTTTTCACGGTCTTTCAGCTTGACCTCGCCGCCGTCGGCGGCGATTTGCGGCGTGCGAACGTTGACCGTGAAGGTCCGCGTTTCAAAATTGCCGGGCGCGGTCTCTACTCTCTCCAACAGCAGTCGTCGGAGCTCAGCTTTGACTGTCATGTCCGTCGCCTCCTTTGAATTTCCGAAGACGACCGTCACGTTGTAATTCCCTTCGGACAGCGCGACTGAGAAGAAGAACGGCTCGTCGCTCGTTACGCCCCCGTTTACGCTCGCAGGCGCGACGCCGGGTTCAAAACCGTAGCTGCGATCTTTACTGTAGACCGTCGTTGGCGCAACCACCATGTCGCGCGCTTTGCTACGGCCGAATTCAAAACGATAAATCGCCCGGCTCGCTGAGTCTCGCGCCGCCTCTACCGTCGCCGCCTTCGCCGAATAATAAGAAGTCAGCGGGTCCGGTTTGAGCGCCTTCAATCCTGAGATGACGCTGGCTGCGTTCAGTTCCGCTCCGGCGAGTGTCGTGTGCGTGCGTTCATCAGCGAAGAGCGGCTCGACCTTCTCCGCCCCCATCGCCTCATACTTGCGAGCGATGATCTCGTTGAGGTCAATGAATCCGACCTTCTCAGCTTTCGCTACCTCTTCGGCCCAGCGCGCGTATTGGTCACGAGAGATCCGCTCTTCTTTCCATATTTTTCGCGGGATTGGCGAGCAGATGACGGGCGTCGCGCCCTTCGCCTTGGCGTCCGCGACGTACTTGCGCAAGTACCATCCGTAGGTGCGCACGACTTCGTGTTTATTAGTGAGAATGTTGTCGATCTCTTCGACTTCTTCGCCCACGCCTTTGATCGTGCCGCGAGCGCGTGAGGCGTCGTTGATTGCCCCACCGTCGTTGTGGCCGAACTGGATCAACACGAAATCGCCCGGCTTCATCGCAGACACGACCTGATCCCACAGCCCTTCCGTTATAAACGTGCGGCTGCTGCGCCCGCCGCGCGCCCGGTTCAAAACGGTGATCTTCGTCGGATCGAAGTAGGCGGCGATTGGCTCGCCCCAGCCCCATTGCTTATTCGCCCCGTCGCCCGCGCCGTTCCTGACTGTCGAATCGCCGATCAGGAAGAGTGTGGGCGGCTTCGCGTTCGCCCCCGCATCCTGCGCGGCCCCAACCCCGCAAAGCAGCGACAACACAAGGCAAGTCAAGAACCAGCGAGTGACAAGAGGCGTTCTTCGTGATGGACACATAAGGTTTCCCGGAAAATAGACAGTATTTACAGGGTTCTTCAGGATTCAACCCAATTCACAAAATCCTGAAGAATCCTGTAAATCCTGTCTATTTTCACTGACTATCAGCGTAATAGGATTTCTTCCCCAAGATGGTGTATTCCGGATGATTCCGCACCTTGATTTCGACGCGCCGCAGTTTACCGTCGCGCTTCGTGTTCGTCGGGTAATAAGTGAGGATATAGCGGCGCTCGATGCCGGAGAAAATCCGGTCGTAGATTCCCGCCGCAGGTCCAGGCTCTTCGAGGTATTCAGCCCATCCGCCCGTCAGGTTGGCGATCCCGGCCAGGGCGAGTTGCTGGCGAAGCGCGGTCTGGGCGCGAGACCGGAGGTAGCTTTCAAACGTTGGCGTCAGATGACGCCCCCACCCGCCCAATTCCTGATGCGGTTGAAACAATTTCCCGAAG
>DATEMG010000752.1:0-14203 GCA_035275805.1 Blastocatellia bacterium | reverse complement strand
CTACCGCTCGCGGTACTGACTCGTCGCCTCAATCCAGATCTTGGCGCCGCCCAACGTATAGATAATGGTAACGAAGAATGGATGTGGTAAAACGCAGCTGGATCTAATAAACAATCACGGCCCCGTGATAGGCGGCGCAGTTATTATCCGGCTGTTATTCTCGGCGCTGCGCTCAATCCTCTTGTGAAACGGGTCCAGCGCCGCAATTCCCGGCCTCTCCGATGTGCGAACCGTCAACACCTGCTTCCCGCTGCGCAGCCGATGTTTCGCGATGTACAACGGAGTAACTCCGTCAAGATTTTCTTTCGTCTCCGCAAACACCGCCACATCGAACCACGTATCCAGCGGTTCCTCGGTTTCTTTCCCGCGGCCATCCGCTTCGAACTGTCTTGCCGTGACTTCGATAGTCACTTCATACCCGCCATCAACCTTCCGCGCGCTGGCCGCATCCACCTGCAGATCGTAGAGCACGATCCTCTCGAACAAATCGGTGATGAGTCGCTGATGTTCAGGGCCCGCTCCGGCGCGCAGCGCGTTGATCAGATCTCTGGAAGTGGGGCAGGGCGAGGTTTGAAAGGAGTAGTCCCTGAGGAAATTGCGCAGGGCCTGATGGAGCTTCTCTTTGCCGATGATGTCCTGCAGCGCGTACAGGGCCAGGGGGCCCTTGTGGCCCCTTTCTTCGGCGTATATCAGCGGCAGTTCGGCTTCATCCTCATCGCTCCTGGAGTCGAGGTAGCCGCCCAGCCTTCCCCGGGTAAGGCGGTTTATAAAAACCGGCGGGTAGTATTCCCGGAACAGCATCTGCGTGGCGTATTCCACCATGTTTTCATTGAGCATCTGACGGCCCTGCATCTGCGCGCCGGTGATGCGGAGGCCCCACCACATGTGCGCGAGTTCATGGATGACGCCGTAGTCGGCGTTTTCCCATTCGCGCAGGTCGTTGACAAAGCCGGTACCCTCGGAGTAAGGCACTGTACCGGGATGGAACCTTGCCCCCTTGAGGTAGCGCGGGCACTCCAGTATTCGGAGATACGAGTACTCGTAGGGCGCAAACTCCTTGGAGAAGAACTCCAGAGCGCGTTTGGCCGTGGCCATCATGGCGGCGATGTTGAAGGGGTGTTTGGGATCATAGTAGATCTCCAGCTCAACGTGGTTCCATCGGTCGCGGGCGACTTCGTAACGCGCGGAGTTGATGGAGATATACGGCAATATCGGGGCCTCGGCCTTGTAATGAAAGTAACGCCGTCCTCCCTGCCGCCATTCTTTCTGTAGGACTCCGGGGGCCACCGCAATCTGATCGGCGCTCGTGCTGAGAACGATCTCGAAATCGGTGCGGCTATCAACGCCGTATGCGAGTTTGTACAGACGCGCGGGGTCTCCCAGCGCCGCCGTGCGTGGCGCGGGGGGCAGTCCGTATTTGCGGCGCTGCGCATTGTCGGTAATCCGGCGGTTGTTGTCATAACCCGGGATCGGCGTCACGTCTATGTTGTTGACGTAGACGCCGTTTGTCACGATTTCATTTTCGGGATCGGCGGCGACGAAGCCCTCGTTCTTGCGCGTCACGTTCCAGCTCATTTTCACCGTGGCGCCCGGCGCAAGCGGCGCGTTGAGCCGGTAGAGATAGAATCCCTGCGCTTTGTCGGAATGCGCCAGCGTGGCATTCTCCACCGCGATCTGATTGACGCGCAGCGCAGGATTGACCGACACCACAAATTCGCTGATCGGCGCCTTCTTGTGATTCCCCAATATCGCGCTGCCTCGCGATTCGAGCCGGCGTTCTTCGGGGAAAATATCAATGGCCATATTTAGGCTGTCGTATGACGGCGACGGCGCGTCCTCGTGGCGCCCGTAGGCTTTTTCATAATCGGCCTTGCGCTGCAATCGCTCGTAGGGCGTCAGGTATTCATTGAGGATGTTCGTGTTGTAAAAGATCCAGCCGCCGACGCCGATGAAGGTGATAGCGGCGAGACCGGCGGCGCCCCTGACCCCCACCCCGAAGCGGGCGCGCGCATCCCGCAGTCTTTCGCGCGCCGCAGGATAATTGCCGCGCGGGTAGAGCAGAAGCCCGGCAATGATCAGCAGGACGCAGAAAGCCCCCCAGTAAGCGATCAGCGAGAACACCGGCTTGGCGCCGTGACCGAAGCCGTTCATGTCGGAGTAGACGGCCTCGGGGATGATGAAGTTGTACAGCACATGGTCGAAGCCCATCAGCGCCAGGCTCGGCAGGGCGATATAAACGCCGAGCGTCAACAGCATGCCCAGCCATTTGTTCGGCGAGATCGCCTGAATCACCGCGGCCAGGGCGCACAGCATGCAGTAGTAAATACCGTTGTAGATGAATGCGGATTGCAGATACAGGCCCGGCTCGAAGTTGGTGTAGCCTGCCGCTGCCTGCCACGCCATTGAGGCGCCCACCGCCACGAGCATCAACGCGTTGACGACCACGCACAGCGCCGTGGTCTTCGAAAGGATCATGAGCCAGTCGGGGAATGGAGATGCGTTGATAATCTCGTCAATGCCGGATGCGCGTTCGCGATGGATCAATTCGGCGGGGTACCAGAGGCCGATCAGCAGGATCGGCCCCAGCATGCCGACACGCAGAAAGGGTAGCATCTGACTCGTCAGCGGGTGCAGCGGCGTTTTGAGCAGACCGACATTGCCCTGAAACTCGCCGATCAAGTTTATGATTTCGAGCGCCAGGATGATGTAGATGAGCGGGCTTTTGAAGACGCAGGACAGATCCATCTTCAGTTGCGAGACGAACTGCGCGAAGGATGCTCGCGGGGAGAATCTCTGTACCGGCGTGATCTCTTGAATTGCGGGGCGCCTCGTTTGTTGCGTTGTGGCGGCGCCGCGGCTTCGTCGTTTGAAGCGGAACGGCGCCTTCTCCGCTAAATCCAGACGAGAGCGCAGCAGCGCGAGCAGCAGGGCCGCCAGCGCCACCATCAGCCAGAGCAGGCGATTTTGCGGCAGCAATCCCCACGGAAGGTTTGCGTTGAGTTCGGCGACCGTCCAGTAGCGCGTCTCTACCGCCACGGCGTGTCTCGCCGACGGATCGGCCAGCGCAAACCATGTGTCGTTTCCGGGTTTCGCATAAAAATTCAGGAGAACGTCCGCGACGAAGAAGGCCATCGCCGCGGCGTATGTCAGCGCAAAGGAGCGAGTGAGCGCCGCGACGCTGAAGAAGATGGCGCATAAGACGAGTGTGCTGGGCAGAATGACGACAAAGAAGATGTACGCCCAGGGCAGCAGCGAGAAGGGGGCGATGCGCTCCTGATCCAGCCACGGCATGAATGTGCCGATCATCGCGCCCAGCAGTCCCGCGAGACCGATCAAAAGCGCAGGGCTCAGCGCTCCGAGAAATCTTCCAAGCGCAAAAGTCCTGGGCGAGATCGACGTGACGTATATGAGCGAGGCGGTCGCGTGTTCGAAGTCGCGCGTGATCGCGGTAGCGACAAAGGCCACGATGGGCAGCATGCCGAAGATGAAGAGCGCCAGTTCGGTATTCAGGATGGCATACGCGCGGTTGATGGCGACCTGGTTGCTGATGTCGCCGATGTTGACGACGCCGGTGAACGACAGAAAATGAATCAGCGCGAACATCAGCAGCGCGCCGAGAAAGAAGGGCGAGCGGAGCTGATAGCGAATCTCGAACTGCATAACCTCCAGAAGCGCGCGCATCCGTGTTACTCCAGATTGTCTTTGAGGTTGTGTTCGATCAGCGCGCTGAAGTAGACGTCTTCCAGCTCGGGGGCGGCGGGTTGCATGCCTTCGGGCTGAGTGTCGGACAGCGCGCGAATCTCCGTAGAGCCTGCCTTGAGTCGCGTGGATAGCACGGTGTGGCGCGCGCGAATCTCCGCGACTTCCTCGCGCTTAACCACCCGCGCCCACAGCTTGCCGTTCATCTCGCGAATCATCTGCAGCGGCTCGCCCGCTTTCAGAATGCGCCCGCGTCCCATGATGGCCACCTGAGCGCATAATTCTTCCACGTCGTCGACGATGTGTGTGGAAAGAATCACCACCGTCTCCTCGCCGACTTCGGCAAGTAGGTTCAGGAAGCGTCGCCGCTCCGCGGGATCGAGTCCCGCCGTGGGTTCATCGACAATCAGAAGCGTCGGATTGCCCAGTAACGCCTGCGCGATGCCAAAACGCTGCTTCATGCCGCCGGAAAACTTGTCAACGCTCTTGTTTCGAGCGTCCCACAGATTGGTCTTGACCAGCAGATTTTCCACAACCTGCTGTCGCCGACTGCCGTGGATGCCCTTCAGGGCCGCGATGTGTTTGAGCATCGCGAGGGCTGAGGTGCGGGGATAGGCGCCGAACTCCTGCGGCAAGTAACCGAGTGTGCGGCGCAGCGCGGTCTTGTCCTGCAGGATGTCGATGCCGTTGAACGTGATGGACCCGCAATCGGGCTGCTGCAGTGTGGCGATCGTGCGCATCAGAGTAGACTTGCCGGCGCCATTGGGCCCGAGCAGCCCGAACATCCCTCTGGGCACGTCCAGGTGGATATCCTGCATCGCTTGCGCCCCGCCTGGATAAGTTTTCGATATACCGGTCAGGTTCAGCATAGTTCTCCGCGCGTGTGTTGTTATTGATG
This sequence comes from Blastocatellia bacterium, assembly GCA_035275805.1. Lineage (GTDB taxonomy): Bacteria > Acidobacteriota > Blastocatellia > RBC074 > RBC074 > JAJVID01. The sequence continues at coordinate 9,606 of DATEMG010000752.1, read as the reverse complement.
TTCGTCCGCCTATGGAAAGTAAACGGAAGGATTCGCCCAGGATTAACACATGGCCGTGTCAGAATTTCGATTAAAACGCGCGGCGCCTTGGCAATTGACCCTCGTCCGGCTTTTATGGTGTTTGAAAATTAAGTCCCGCCACTTCGCGCCTTTGCGCCTTTGCGAGAAACAGTCTTGCTCATTCAGGCGGCGGTTCTCGCCAAGGCGCAAAGACGCAAAGGTCGCAAAGGGGAGCCTTCCACTACGGTTGGACTAAATTCTCAACGACCATCAAAGCCGGGGGAGTGGTCTAAAGGCGCAAAGCTAATCTTCGGCTGGCGCCAGGAAAGGCGAACGGTAGCCGTCTCGAGTCCAGAGAATCGGGAAGAAGCTTTCATCCATCGTCAGGTCACCGACACGCTGGTAACGACCGTAAATGTAACCGGCGCCGGTGGGACGAAACTTTGTCTCCGCTGACAAAGTGTGAATACCGATGCTACGGCGGACTTTGTCTGTGCGCGTGTTGGGGCCTGACCCGTGCCAGATGTTGCCGTGATGAAAGACGCAACTGCCAGCCGGCGCCTCGACGTAGACGATTTCCGGGGTTGTGGCGCCGACCGCAGCGGCAGCCTGTTCCATTGTGGCGCGGTAGCTTCGCTCGGGCGCATGAAAATCGCCGGGCTTCTCGACCAGCGGCCATTTATGTGAACCGCGCGCGTATTCGATGGTCCCTGCGTCCCGGCTGGTGTCATCCAGGGTAATCCAGCAGCTCATCATCTCCGGCGGGTCAAGAAAGCTGATATAAGTGGAATCCTGATGCAGCGCGATTTCTTTGGCGGCGGGAGTTTTCCACCAGATCGTATCCTGCCCCAGCCGCGCTCCTGCCCACCCCGCCAGTGTCGCGCTCAGGCGGCCGATCTCCGCCGAATGCGCCAGCCGGGCGATGGTCTGGTCACTCTTCCACGCATTGCCCATGTGGCGCGTGACATCAGGCAGGCTAAGACCCTCGCGCCAATGCCATTCATCAGGATAAATCCCCGTATCAAATTCTCCGGCGAACAGCGGCTCAAATCTGGCTCTCAATTGAGCGACCATTTGCTCGTCCAGAAAATGCTCGATGATCAGAAATCCGTCCTGGTTAAACTGTCTAATCTGCCCTTCGCTAAGCGCAATCTTTCTGCAAACCATAATCACCTCTGCTGTGATAGCCATCGTTTTTTGACCAGAGCTTTCTTCAATATCCGACAGTCCGCGACGCCGCTCACGACATCGTCACCGCGCGCCGTTCCGGGCCATCGGGGTCGTTCTTCACATCACACTTGTTGTCGAAGATCATGGTCGCGCCCTTGTCCGCCGTGAAAGCCGGCCATTTCGGCAAGCCTGGATGATTCGGATCGCCCTTGCGCGCAAACGCGATCCAGGCCTCGCTCATCTTCGCGGCCAAGGCGCGCGCGTCCGCCCCGCCTCCGGTCATGTTTACACAACGATCAATGTTGTCGAAGACGAAAGCCAGTTCAGCGCAATGGAACGCGCGCGGACGGCCGTCAAGCACCGGCGTCTGCCATGTGAATAGGTAAAGATACGCCGGGGCGGCGCCTTGCGCGGATTTTAACTCGGCTTGCGTGACTGAGTTGTGCCGCGTGGGCACTGTGGAGATAAACGAGAGAATGTCGAACGGTTTGGCTTTCGGATTGGCTTTGCGGAACGCGGCGATGATCTGGACGCTGCGTTCGCCATACATCGCCTTCACGCGTTCGGCCAATCCGTCTTCGGTTAGAGCGTCAACGTTCGGATTGTTGATGCCGCTGGTAAATTCGTTGAGCGTCGCGCCGATTAGCAGCGGGACGTTGGCTGAAATCGCCGGCGCGGCAGGGTCGAAAGGATGTTGTGGCAGAATCTTTCCATCAACCGTCGGCGCCCAGCCGATTCGATCCGACCGCCTTTGAAAGACTCGCAGACCGCCGCCAGCCGGAGCCAGTTTGCGCGCCGCCGCCTGTCCCGCAGCGATCAAGCTTTGAACCGGCAATTTGTGAAGCTGGTCAAGCTGATTGCCGTCCAGGTTCAACTCCGCCAAGGTCGCCGTCGCCAGCCTGGCCGTGTTTTCAGCCGAAGCCATTCGCAAACCCGAAGCGCTCTGAACGATGGCTTTGTGATACAGCCCCCTGGCCGCCGGCATCGCCATCAGCGCGCTGACTTTTCCGCCCCCGCCCGATTGCCCGAAGATCGTCACGGCGCCGGGATCGCCGCCGAAGTTCGCAATGTTGTCGCGCACCCATTCGAGCGCCGCCACCAGATCGAGTTGACCGGCGTTTGCGGCGCCGGCGTATTTCGCGCCGCCCGCTTCGGCCAGATTCAAATAGCCGAGAACTCCCAGGCGGTGATTGACAGAAACGACGACGACATCCCCGCGACGGCTCAGGTTCTCGCCGTCGTAAGAAGGCAGTTCCTGTCCCGAACCGGCCTGAAAACCGCCGCCGTGCAGCCAGACCATCACCGGGCGTTTCTTGTTATCGTTAATGCCCGGCGTCCATACGTTCACGCGCAAACAGTCCTCTCCGGGAATCCCGTCGTCCCAACTGAAGAGCCAGGCCTCTTCATCGTTCGCCCAACCGGCGCGGGCGACCTGCGGGCAGACCTGACCGTATTGCATAGAGCTTCGCACGCCCGCCCAGGGCTTGGGTTTGGCCGGAGGCATAAAGCGCGCTTCGCCGCCGACCGGCGCGGCGTAAGGAATTCCTTTGTAAGTGAATATGCCGTTGCGGACATAACCGCCGACTTTCCCCGCCGTGGTTTCGACGACGGCTTTGCCGCTTCCTGCTGAAACAGCGGCGCCGCAACCATTGGCGGTTGACTCTGTTTTCGTTCCCGCCCCAATCGCGGTCGGCAGCAGCGCGCCGCCTGCCAAAGTCGCCGCGCCTTTCAACAAAGCGCGCCGACCAGGCTTCGACAATTCCGGGTTTTGATTTCGCTTGCTCATCACTTGTCCTCCAGGTGGTAAAAATGTGGTTATTCCGCCTTTGGCTTCGCCGCCACTGAGTAGAACGCGCCCGGCGCGTTGCGCGTTTCGAGAAAGTCTTCAATATCGGGCCGTAAGAGGGCGACCGTTCTCCTCGGCCGTCGCTGAGGAAGTTATAACAGCGCCATCACGTCAGTCGGCGCCGTGGTTGCAAAACTGCCAGGTGTCATCAAAACGATGACAGATCAGGGTAACAACAGACTTAGATTCATTGATGGACGAGTTCAAGCTGGTTTCATACGCCGATGGCTATTTGCCGATTGAAGATCACGGCCTGATCGGTGACGGCTCGACGGCGGCGCTGGTCGGGCGCGACGGGGCGATCTCATGGATGTGCGCGCCGCGCTTCGATTCTCCGCCGGTATTTTGCCGGATTCTTGACGCGCGGCTCGGCGGCGCTTTCACCATCGCTCCTGAAGGCATGGTTGAGTCGCGTCAATATTACGAACCTGATACAGCGGTGCTGGTAACGGAAATGCGCGGGCCGGCGGGGTCAGTCCGCGTAACGGACGCGCTCACGCTTCGGCAGGGCGCGGATCTGACGGAGGACGCCGCCGCCGGGCGCTGCGAGCTATTGCGCTCGGTGGAGGCGCTCAGTGGCGGCGCGCGTCTGAGGGTCGAGATCGAGCCTCGCGGCGGCGCGAAGGTTGCGGCGCGCAGCGGAGGATTGTCACTACGCAGCCTCTCCCACCCCCATCTGGATCTGCAACTTACGTCTTCCTTACCGCTGGAAGGGCTGCGTAGTGTGATGGAACTTAGTGAAGGCGCCAGTTTGAGCCTGGCGTTGCGATGGGGCTGCGCCGCTATCGGCAGGCATAAGCCGCTGTCGGCGGAAGCCTCGCTGATCGCGACGCGCGAAGCCTGGCGGCGCTGGGCCGCGCGCATCAGATACGGAGGGCCGCGTCAAGAGATCGTGCGCCGCTCGGCGCTGACGCTCAAGCTGCTTGATCACTTTGAGAGCGGCGCGCTCGTGGCGGCGCCGACCTCTTCGTTGCCTGAGCTTATCGGAGGCGCCCGCAACTGGGATTATCGTTATTCGTGGTTGCGCGATACGGCGTTCACGGTTTACGCGCTCAATCGCATCGGCTGCCCGGAGGAGGCGTTGGGATTTCTCGGTTGGGCGCTGGACGCGGTCGAGCGTGGCGGTCGTCCCAAAGCGCTCTATACCCTGGACGGCGCCGGCCCTCCGCCGGAGCGCGCAGATGAGGGGCTTGAAGGTTATCGTGGCTCGCGTCCGGCGCGATGGGGCAATGCGGCCGCCGAACAGATTCAGCACGACGTGTACGGCGAGATTCTCGATTGCGCTTACAAATGGGCGGCGCATTGCGGCAAGATTGATGAAAAGTTGTGGCAAAGGCTCCGCAGGCTGATCGAAGCCGCCGCCCGCGAGTGGCGAAATCCTGATCACGGCATCTGGGAAGTGCGTACGCAGGGCAGGGTATTTACCTATTCCGCGGCCATGTGCCAGGTGGCTCTGGACCGCGGAGCGCGAATGGTCGAACGATTCAAATTGCCGGGCGAAGCGGCGACGTGGCGCGCTGAGGCCGACAAGATTCGCCGGGCGATACTCGACGAAGCCTGGGATGAAAAACTTGGTTCATTGACACAACATCTGGGCGGCGGCGGCCTCGACGCCAGCCTGTTGTGTCTGCCTTTGCGCCATGTCATCCCCGCCGATCACCCCAAAATGGTGGCGACGACCGCGGCGATTGCCGAACTGCTGAGCGCGGGCGGCGGCTTGTTGTACCGTTATTTGCCATACGTCTCGCCCGACGGCCTGGCCGGGACCGAAGGCGCGTTTCTGATCTGCAGCTTCTGGATGGTGGACAATCTGGCCTATCAAGGAAGGTTGGATGAGGCGATTGACCTGTTCGATTCTCTTTGCGATCGGGCCAATGCGCTCGGGCTGTTGCCCGAACAAGTAGACCCGTCGAGCGGGGCGTTCCTGGGCAACTTCCCGCAGGCTTTCAGTCACGTCGGACTGATTTCGAGCGCGGTAAATCTAACGGGGCTGATGAAACGAAAGCTGAACGTGACTGCTCGGCCGATCACAGGATATTAACGGCGCGCGCCGCCAGCAGCGCGATAATCATCAGCGAGAGCAGAGACTGCAGCATCATCAAGCCTTTCGCCCACCGCGTTAGCGCCGGCGTATCGGTCGGCGAAAAGGCGGTGTTGGTGTTGAAGGCGAGGAACAAATAGTCAATGAAATTGGGGGACCAGCCATGTTGCCCGGCTTCTCTAAGCGCCTTTTCGCTCATCATCATCTGGGGAAAGAGAAAAGCCCCGTTAGAGTGCCTCGCGCGCTTATCGCGTTGATGTGGCCCCCCTGCGTCCAGTCTCCAGTACCACAGCGCAAAAACCAGAATGTTGGTGGCCCAGAGCGAAGCCGCCGAAACCAAAAGCGTCTCCGGCGCCGTCTTGCGCTTGGGCAAGGCTCCAATCAGGAGGATCAAAGAGATGATCAGTCCCAGCGTGAGCGCCACGCTCACCACGAGCCCGAAGGCGGCGCTCAATCGGGATCTGCCGGCGTGATGAGTAATGACGGTGGGAATAAGTAAGACTAGAATGACGGAAGGGAAGAGCCAGCGCGGGCCGAAGGTGAGGGCCGTCGGCAGCGCTGTGTAGAGCCCGCCCCCGGCCAACACCGCGATGAAAGCCGGCCAGCGCGGTTCCGGATCATTCTGTTGCGCGAGCTCTTCCATAATAACCATTGCCTCCAATCTATTCCTCGCCAGGATTAAAGATCGAAACAATATCCCCATGGCCAACCGATCATCAACCGGAAAGGCATACAGCTTGCACAATACTGGCGGCGTTTCAACTTGTCCGTTACGACGTCCGTGATGATCAAAATAGGAGGCGAAAGTTATGGCGGTGAAATTAAACAAAATCGCATTTGACCATGCCAAAAAACTCGTAAACGAAGGGCGCGTCGAGCTAGACGAACGGGACGCGTGGAGCGAACACCGGCCTTCCGCAGAAGAAGAAAACGAGTTTATTCGCGCGCACGGATTCGGTGAATACGCGAAATGGCATTTGGGGATCGACGATGATGAAGATGAATACGCTAAAGGAAGATATAAATTCCCCTATGGCGATTTCGAAAACGTCCACCGTTGCGCGGTGATATCCGCCGAGAGCCGAGCCGGGCAATATAAATATCAGAACATCGAAAATGCGGCGGCCCATTTGCACGGGATGCTCGATGAATTGTTGGCCAGATCAAAGTCGGCGACTCGGTCAGGCGGCATACGGGTTAATAGAACGCGGATGACACGGATAGAGCGGATCATCGCGGATAAACCCGGAAAAGATCAGTGTCAATCCGCTCTATCCGCGTCATCCGCGTTCTATTTACGCATTCTTTTCACATCCACTGAGACTGTCTCTGATCGGACGCCACCTGTGACCGTTTCGCGCAAGCAGTTCGTCAGCTTCCGCAGGCCCTTCGCTGCCGGCCGCGTAGTTCGGAAATTCCGGGGGCTCCTGATTCGCCCATGCCTCCAGGATGGGAGTGATCAACCGCCATTGATTTTCGATCTCATCGCGCCGGATGAAGAGCGTTGCGTCGCCTTGCATCACGTCCAGCAGGAGCGTCTCGTAAGCGGAAGGCAGGCCCGCGCCGAAGGCCGTCCGGTAACAGAAATCCATGTGAACTGTGGCGGTCTTCATCTCGGCGCCGGGGCGCTTCGCCCCGAAGGTGACAACGATCCCTTCGTCGGGCTGGATGCGTATGACAATCACATTCGGTTCGATCCGGTCTTCAGGCGCGCGCGCGAACAGCGCCTGCGGCGTATGCTTGAAATGTACGGCGATCTCAGTCACGTCGCGCGCCAGCCGTTTGCCCGTGCGCACGTAAAAAGGCACGTCCGACCACCGCCAATTCTCGACGCGAAACTCGACCGCCGCGTAGGTCTCGGTAACGGAATCCTTCGCCACGCCCTTTTCATCCCTGTAGGCCGGAGCCCGTCGGCCGTCAATCTCGCCCGAGCCGTACTGGCCGCGCACTGCGCGCACGAACGCCTCCTCCGGCGTCATCGGGTGAATCGAGCGCAAAACTCGCATCTTCTCGTCGCGTACCGCGTCGCCGTCGAATTCGACCGGCGGCCCCATCGCGGTGAGTGTCAGGAGTTGCAAGAGATGATTGGCCACCATGTCGCGCAGCGCGCCGGACTCTTCGTAGTAACCCCCGCGGCGTCTGACTCCGTCCGCTTCCGCCGCAGTAATCTCGACGTAGTCCACATAGTTGCGGTTCCAGATCGGCTCGAACATCAAGTTGCCGAAGCGAAAGAAAATGATGTTCTGCACGGTCTCCTTGCCGAGGTAATGATCTATGCGATAAATCTGATTCTCGTCGAAAACGTCCGCGATCAAGTCGTTCAGCGCGCGCGCGGATTCCAGGTCGCGCCCAAATGGCTTTTCGACTACGACGCGGGACCAGCCTTTTTCTTCCGAGGAGAGCTTTATTATGCCGAGTCCATGGACGATTGAAGGCGCGACCGATGGCGGCGTGGAGAGATAGAACAGGCGGTTCTCGCTCGCGCCCTCTTGCGCCGCCATTTGTTCGAGACGCCTGGCGATCAGGCGGTAAGTCTCGACGTCGCGGAGATCGCCCTGTAGATAATGCAGGCATCCGGCAAACGCCCGCCACTCGGCGTCGCTGATCTCGCCCGCCTCTTTCGAGCCGGCGCGCATACGCTCGCGGTATTCTTCATCGTTTATCCGCTCACGCCCCAAGCCCAACACCTTGAAGCGACTCGACAGACAGCCCGCGCCGGCCAGACGGAAGAGGGCGGGAACAAGCATTCGTGTAGCGAGATCGCCCAACGCGCCGAAGATCACGACGACGCACGGATCGGCCTTCGGCAAAGTTGGTTTGGCTATTGGAAATGGCGTCGCTTCGATAACTACATCCACAGTCTAGCCTCTCAAATACAAGTGTCGAAAATGCTGCAAATATCAACGCGCTACTCATTTCAAATGAGTTCTTAAGCCCCCGCGGGCAACTGGCGCTCGGTTTCTTCGGGGCGAATGCGATGGAAGTTCAGAATCGTCTTTATTCCATCTTCGGATTCAATCTCCATCGCCTCGTCTCCAGGCACTCTAGGTTCCTTAACCCAAATGTGTTTCGGCCTCTCGATGAAGCGCGTCAGGTCGACGTCGGGTCTGCCGCCGATGATGATCTCGACCCGGTTCTCGCGAGCTTTCACATCGGCGCTGATCCCCACCAAGGGGAGGTTGTTGGCTTCCTCCTGATCGCCGATATCGGCGCCGAGAACTTCCAGAGTAACAATCCATCCTTCGTGGTTCTTGCTGAAGTCGTCGAAGAATCTGATCCATTGTTCGCGTGGAATATCTCTCGTCTGCATGTTTCACCTCCTCCAAAAATCTCCTGGGTACGCGCCGCTTCCAGCGCGCCAGGTTCTATCACTCGTAAATTGATCGAAGACTGGCGCGCTGGAAGCGACGCGTACCCAGGGCCGATTTTCATTACCTTCTTCCACTGGCCGCCTCCTCAATTGCGGTCATCAATGAGACGAGGTCCAAGGAGCCGTCGTGGCGCAAGCCGTTGATGAAAAAGGTCGGCGTGCCGTTGACCCCGCTCCGAGTCCCGCTCAGGAAGTCTTCGCGTATCCGGATTAGATACCGGCCTTCCCGCATATCACGAACGAATCGATTAATATCAAGACCGACCAGGGCGCCGTATTCCATCAGATTTTCATCCTCGAGCGCCTGTTGATTTTCATAGAGGATATCGTGCATCTTCCAGAACTTGCCCTGAGCCCCGGCGGCCTCCGCCGCTTCCGCGGCGCGCTCGGCGTGGGGGTGGACGGTGGTTAATGGAAAGTTGCGGAAGACGAACCTCATCAGATTCCCGGCGCGCTGTTCGAGCTCTTTCACCACGTAATAGGCCTGGCCGCAATACGGGCACTCATAGTCGCCGTATTCCACCAGCGTGACGGGGGCCGCGCGCGGCCCCCAGATATGATCGCGATCCTCGCTAACCGGTACGGCTAGCCTTGCCCTGATCATTCTTGCTTGAGTCATGCCGCCACCTCCCTCTTTGATTCGAGCGCTTCCAGGGCTTCGAGAATGCCGTCGGCGCCAGGATTGACGTCGAGCGGCGACAGATAGCTCCAACGAATCGTCCCCTGGGCGTCAATTACGAACAACGCCCGATCGTTGAACCCGTCTTGCTGGCGATACGCCCCGTACCTGTGGGCGACTGCGCCTTTCGGCTCGAAGTCCGATAACAATGGGAATCGCAACTTCCGATCCTTCGCGAATGCGGAATGACACCAGAAACTATCAACCGAGACGCCGACCAGGGCGGCGTTAAAGCGCTGAAACTCCGGAAGGATCTCGTTGTACAACGCCACTTGATCCCCACACACCGGACTCCAGTCGGCCGGGTAGAACACGAGAATCACAGGGCGGCCGCGTAATTCACTCAGCGAAATGAATTGATCTGGCGGCAGAGATTGCAACTTACTTTCAGGCGCCGTGGCGCCGGGCGCGCCGGTTTCGCGGTCCGGACGGAGCGATTGTGTGCTCCGCAGTTTGAAATCTGGCGCCGGGACGCCAGGTCCGAGCGGTGAGTCGGCGCC
>DATEMG010000751.1:0-6299 GCA_035275805.1 Blastocatellia bacterium | reverse complement strand
TCCGTACACTGGGCTACCAGGGCGCGCCGGACGCTCGCACGCCCGCCGAGGATTGCGCCGATGAGATGCTCGTGTGTAATACAAATGTGCCCGAGGCCGTCCCGTCCGGGTTGCGGTTCATCGAGACCCCGTCCGTTCCCGCCAGCGCCGACGTGTATGCGAAGCTGTTCTTGACCGCCCCGGCGCCGTCCCTGACGGTTACCGTGTCGCTGCTGTTGTTCAGGCTGAGTCCCCCGCTCGAGGCCGCTACCGCGTTGCTCAAGCCCGCGGGTATGGCCGAAGCGGCGCCGAACACGACTATCGCCTTGCCTGGGTTAAGCATTGTGCCCGCGGCGAAGGTGTGGCGCGCTGATGTCCCATCAGAGATGGTCCAGCCGCCGATGTTCGCCGCCGTCCCCCCGACATTGACGAGTTCGACGAACTCAGCCGCCGTGTCGCTGCCCGGTTCGTTGGCGCAAATCTCATTGATGATCACCTGGGCCGCGGAGGCGCCGCTGCCGAAGGTGTAGCGGGTGAGCACGGGGTAATGATCGCTTGTCGTGGCGTCGTAGTTCGGGATGAATTGGTCGACCCGGAAGACCTCCACTGAGCCAGCGATGTAAGTGGCGTTGGCTTCATTCGAGTTGAGGTGGTGGTCAATGGTGTCTGGGAAGCCGGTGGTAGAGGGCGTGCCGGAGTCCGAGAGCGCCTTTGTCGGGAAGCGGTAACGAGCGGAGTCATTGACGAAGTTGGCGTAAGGGGACGGGCTCCCGGAAGTGATCGAGGCGTCCACGTCGTCGTTGAAGTCGCCGATGACCCACACCTTCTGCGTCGGGAAGTTCGCGTCGAGGTACGACTTCAGGGCGTTGGCGGCGTTGCGCCGGCGCGTCCAACTGGCAGAGTCGCTGCAGCACTTGGCGTGGAGGACGATGACTACGATGTTCTCAATCGCCCCGTTGAGCATGACGCGCAGTGTGACCTGCAAGGGTGGACGGCCGCTGAAGTCGAAATCGTTAGCCGTCAGGATCACGCGCGCGTCCGTCACCGTCGCGACTGATGTCTTATAGAGAATGCCGACGTTCTGCTCAGCGCCGCCAAACCCGCTGTAGAAGGCCGCGCCGTTGATGACGTTGGGCTCCTTGGCGATGAAGCCGGCGTAGCCCGGCAATTGCGCCTTGAGGCTGTTCCACTGCGCGAGGCTGACAATCTCGGCTACGCCCCAGATGTCCATGTCGGCGCCGGCGATCACGGCGCGCGCGTTCTGGAGTTGGAGCGATTCGTTGGTTGGGCCGTTAGCGGTATCGCCAAACCACTCGATGTTCCAGCTCGCGATGTCGAGCGTCGAGCCAGAGCCTCTGGCGGGCACGACTTGTGCGAAGGCCGGCGCGCTCAGGCACAAAGAGAGCAAAAGTAGAGAGAGCGTAGTGATAGAGAGAGTTCTTCTCATATATATCCCTTCCGTGGTTGAAGTCGGGAGAGCGTTGGACCGGGTGGCGTCCTGGTCCGTTTGCAGAATGGGAGACAATCGAGCCAACTATCTGATGTGAATATTGCTCGTCCGATTGATTATTGACTACAACAAGTACCTAAGCTTTGTAACAGACTGGGTTTAAATAACCGATACATGCCGGTAAAGCCTGTGTAAAATATTTGAAGCTTGCGCATAAATCAGATCGGTGGAGCCTTTGGAGTGCGGGAGCTTGGGATACTGCTGGCAAACTCAGGGAACGAGCCTCTTGGCGGATCCGTAGGAGCGCGATGTTTATAACCCCGGCGGGCAAATATAACAAGCGTTCTATAAACATTCCGCGCCTCTGGCGCCAGGTTATCAGAGAGTTTGACAGCCGTATCGCTCGGGACCGTTTTGGTAATCCACTTCGATACTCCGTCAATGACGGAAAGTCATCTCGCCGCGTCTCTCGTCTTTGGAGTCTGTAGAATCCGTATATAGCTATAGCGGATTGCAAATCAATGTACGGCATACTGAGATTACAGTACGGATCAGTACCGCGAGCGGTAGCGAGCGCGGCATAGCCTGAAGCCCGCTCGCTACCGCTCGCGGTACTGATCCAGTCAGCCTTCCCGTACATGCAATTGCAATCCGCTCTATTTGGCGGCGAATTAAAAATTGGATCTTCCTTCGTCCCGCAAAAAGTCTGATATAGTGGATAAAGCCGAAACCATAACTCCTGTGCGAAAAGGGATTGAACAGATGCTTGACGCGCGAAACCTGATCGGGACGCACGACGCGCTATTCATCACGCTGGATACGCTGCGTTACGACGTGGCGCGCGACGCTCTGGCCGAAGGGAGGACGCCGAATCTGGCCGCCGTTTTGCCGGGCGGGGCTTGGGAAGAGCGCCACTCGCCGGGCAATTTCACTTACGCTGCGCACCATGCCTTCTTCGCCGGGTTTCTGCCTACGCCGATCGCGCCCGGACCGCATCCGCGATTGTTCGCCGCTCGGTTCGAGGGCAGCGAAACGATTGCGCCGCAGACCTGCGTGTTCGACGCGCCGGACATCGTGACTGGCCTTGCCCATCAGGGCTATCACACGGTCTGCATCGGGGGCGTGGGATTTTTCAACAAACAGAATCCGCTCGGCCGCGTCTTACCTGGCCTCTTCGCCGAAAGCCATTGGAGTCCGCGACTCGGTGTGACCGACCCATGCTCGACCGAGAACCAGGCGCGACTCGCGGTCGAAATTCTGGCGAGTTTGCCGAAGACGAAGCGCGTCTTCCTGTTCATGAACGTTTCCGCGTTGCATCATCCGAATCACATTTTTCTGCCTGGCGCGGATCGCGATTCGGTCGAGACTCAGGCTGCGGCGCTGGCTTACGTCGACGGCCATCTGCCTGCGGTTTTCGACGCAATGCTGCGGCGCGCCCCGGCGCTCGCGGTCATCTGCTCGGATCACGGCACGGCCTACGGCGAGGACGGATACTTCGGCCACCGCATCAGCCATCCGGTGGTCTGGACTGTGCCCTACGCCGAATTCGTTTTGCCGGAGATTGACGATGAACACGCTTGAGGGAACGCCGCTTTACGCCGGATACGCCTACGCCTATCCGCACAAGACCGCTTATCGCGCGCTCAATCCGCGAATCTCTTTGCGCGACGCGTGGGCTGCGGAGCGGCGTGATGCGCTGTCCCTGTATCTGCACACGCCGTTCTGTGAAATGCGCTGCGGATTCTGCAACCTCTTTACGACGGCCAATTCACCTCCAGGCTTCGCGCAGGATTATCTGGCCGCGTTGCGGCGACAGGCCGCGCGAACGCGCGAAGCCCTGGGGCCTGCGACGTTCGCGCGCCTGGCTGTCGGCGGAGGCACGCCGACTTATCTCGACGAGGCCAGCCTTGAATCGCTATTCGAAGTCGCCGAGCATACTTTCGGCGTCGATCCGCAGATCATTCCGGTTTCGGTCGAGACATCGCCGCTCACGGCGGAGATCGGCAAACTGCGGTTGTTGAAAGATCGCGGCGTTGACCGCATCAGCATCGGAGTGCAGAGCTTCGTCGAAGCCGAAGTCAAAGCAGTCGGACGCTCGCAGAAGACCGCCGTGGTCGAACAGGCGCTGGACAGGATTCGTGGCGTAGGGTTCGCGACGCTGAACATTGATTTGATCTACGGTTTGCCGGGGCAGACGACCGGGAGTTGGCTCGAATCGTTACGCGCCGCGCTGCGGTTCGAGCCTGAGGAGCTTTACTTATATCCGCTCTATGTGCGCCCGCTGACGGGCCTGGGACGACGCGGTCAGAAATCTGAAGGCGACTTGCGGCTGGCCTGTTACCGCGCCGGCAGAGAACTGTTACTCAAATCGGGCTACAGGCAGGTTTCGATGCGGATGTTTCAGCGCGCTCAAGCTCCCACGGCGCCCGGCCCGGCTTATTGTTGTCAGAACGACGGGATGGTGGGCCTGGGTTGCGGCGCGCGTTCGTACACGCGGGCGCTGCATTACAGCGGCGAATATGCAGTCGGCGCGACCGGCGTACGGGAAATACTCGCCGCCTATTTCGCCAAAGCCTCCAACCTGGTTAATACGGACGACGCCTTCGATTTCGTTGATTACGGCTTTAGGCTGGACGGCGCGGAGCAACGCCGCCGCTTCGTCATTCAATCCCTGCTGCAAGTCGAGGGGCTGGATTTCGCCGCCTATAGCGCGCGCTTCGGCTCGGAAGCGATCGACGATCTGCCGGAACTGGCGAGGCTTGAAGATCGCGGCATGGCGACGCGCGACGGCGCCCGGCTGCGATTGACCGAAATGGGATTGGAGATGTCGGATGTTATCGGGCCGGCGCTCTATTCGACGCGGGTTCGTGGACTGATGAAGAGTTACCAACTGCGATGAAACTTTCGATACTCTATCGCGGGCCGCTCTCAAGCTGCAACTATGGCTGCGATTACTGCCCGTTCGCCAAACGCGTCGAAACCGCGGCCGAGCGCGAAGCCGACCGGCGGGCGCTGGAACGCTTCGTCAACTGGGTTGCGACGCGGACCTCCGACCGCGTCTCAGTTCTCTTCACCCCGTGGGGCGAGGCGCTCGTCCGCACGCGCTATCAACGCGCGCTCATCGAATTGACAGGGCTGCCGAACGTCGAGAAGGCCGCGATCCAGACCAACCTCTCCTGCCGGCTGGATTGGGTCGAGCGGTGTGACAAGAGCAAGCTGGCATTGTGGACGACCTATCACCCCTCCGAGGTTTCGCGCGAGCGCTTCGTGGCGAAATGCCTTGAACTCGACCGCCGCGGCGCGCAATTCAGCGTCGGCGTCGTCGGCCTGAAACAGTATGCGGAGGAGGTCGAAGCCCTGCGGCGCGAATTGCCGCAGCGCGTTTATCTGTGGATCAACGCCTACAAAAGGACTCCAAATTATTACGGCTCCGAAGAATTGCGCCGCTTCACCGAGATCGATCCGCTCTTTCCTATCAACAATCAATACCACCCGAGCCTGGGGCGGTCCTGCCGCTGCGGTCATTCGGTCATCTCGGTTGACGGCGACGGCTCGATGCGCCGCTGCCATTTCATCCGTGAAGTCATCGGCAACATATACGAGCCGGGATTTGAAAACGCCCTGCGCAAAACGCCTTGCGTCAACGCCACGTGCGGCTGTCACATCGGCTACGTTCACATGGATGAACTGAAGTTATATGAAGTGTTCGGCGAAGGAGTGTTGGAAAGAATTCCCGCTAAATCAAACTAATCGACATGGGGACAAAAGCTTTGCCACCGCAGACACCGCAGACACAGAGAGGATGAAGGGAAAAGATCGCCCAATCAATTTATATCATTTCCTCTCTGTGTCTGCGGTGTCTGCGGTGGCAAAGCTTTTACACCCGGTCGCAGACGGCGATGCGCACATAATCCATCGGCGTCGCGCGCTCGGGGCAGTATTTCGCGCGCAGCTCTTCGGCGTCGTAATCTTTCAGCAAATTGAAATTGAACGCCGCAAGATAATCGCCGACCGTCGCCGGGTCGAGGCCGAACAGCCAGGGCTCGCCGAGCCTGGCTGCGATGCGGGCTTTGCTGAGGGCGTTGCGATTTCGCGACACGCCCTTGACGACCTCTTTGAGCATGTAATCGAAGAGGAACCGCATGCCCGCGCCGCCTAGCGTGTAAATCTGGCACAGGGCGCGCGTCATAGCCTGGGCCGTCAAGTAATACGTAACGCCCATCCACACGACCAGTGAGTGACGGTCGGGCGCGAAACCGGCCTCGCGCAACTTCTCGACGAAATCATCCCGCTCGAAATCGACCGCGACAAAGCGCAGATTCTCGGGCGCGCCGATGCGATCCATCACTTCGCGCTTGACCGCCTGCGTCGCCGGATGGTCGACCTCGAAGACGGTCACGTCGCGCAGCGCGCCTCCGATCCGTAGCGACATAGTGTCGAAGCCCGCGCCCAACAGCGCGACCTGCTCAAGTCCGTTGGTGGCCATGTCCGCGGCGATCTCATCGCTGAGTCTCGCGCGTATGGTCAGAAACTCCAGCGCGCCTGGCGCCCAGACGTCAACCGCGCGCGTAGCCGGATTGGCCAGCCAACCGGATTGGGCGAGCAGTTTAAAAGACGGTCTGATCAGAAATTCGCTCGCGTACGGATGGCAAATGATGCGGCGCGACGCGTGCTGGAATTGTTCGAGCGCGCGCACCGCGGCCATCACTTCGGCCGTACGACTGTAACCGTTTCTCATTGAAGTATAGCGCGCCGTTGTTTGGCGGCGCGTTAGGTGGTGAAGCAATTCGGGCGCCGATCTTCTCGTTCGTCGTCTTAGGTTCTGATCATCGTTTCGACCATCGGCGGGATTTGCGTGTATGGGAAGGAT
>DATEMG010000750.1:0-7111 GCA_035275805.1 Blastocatellia bacterium | reverse complement strand
CCGCTCGCGGTACTGATCCGTACTGTAATCTCAGTATGCCGCACATTGACTTGCAATCCGTACTTAAATCTATAGCGTCAGGGGACCGCAGTAACCCTCCCCGTAACGACGAAACGCCCGGTAGCCACGCCAGTTGTTTTGGCGTCCGCGCGTCCCGTGAAGCCGGGCTGTTTGCCTCCGACGCTGACCGTGAATTCGCCTGGCTCGACGACGCGTTGGCCTTTGTCGTCAATGACCGTCATCCGCTCGGCGCCGAGCGTGAACGAGACGGTCTGCTTTTCGCCCGGTTTGAGAAAGATTCGCTTGATCCCGGCCAGAGATCGGATCGGCGTCGGGACCGACGCGGCCACGTCGGTAACATACAATTGAACGACCTCGTCGCCGGCGCGGTCGCCGGCGTTGCGCACGTCCACGCTGACCTTGACGCCTTCGCCGGCCGGCACCGACTTCGCGCTCAACTTCAAATTTTCATACTTGAAGCTTGTGTAGCTCAGCCCGAAGCCGAAAGGATAGAGCGGATCGCCCTTGAAATAGCGATAGGTGCGCCCGCGCATGTTGTAATCTTCGAACGGGGGCAGTTGGTCAACGGACTTGTAGAAGGTGAGGGGAAGCCTGCCGCCGGGGTTGTAATCGCCGAACAGAACGTCGGCGATGGCTGTTCCCCCCTCTTCGCCGGGGTACCAGGCCTCGAGGATGGCCGGAACGTTCTCGCCCGCCCAGTTGATGGACAGCGCGCTGCCGTTGAGCAATACCACCACGATCGGCCTGGTCGCCCCGACGGCGTTGAAAACGGCTTTGAGCAGATCTTCCTGCGCTTTCGGCAAAGAGATGTCGGTTCGGTCGCCGCCGCGAAAGCCCGCGACGTTGACGGTCATCTCTTCGCCTTCGAGCGCCGGTGAAATCCCCAAAACCATGATGACGACGTCAGCTTGCCGCGCCGTGTTGACGGCTTCGGCCAGAGTTCTTTCGGTGAAGCTTGGGAAGGACCAGAAGAATTTCGCTATCGCGTTGCGGATGTCTTCATAATATTCGAGGCGCACGTCGTAAGAGCGCCCCGCTTCGAGGCTGATTTCTTTCATGACGGTCCTGATCTGGCTGGCCTGATTGCCCGCCCAGGCGTCGAGCAGGAGATTGCCGTCCAGGTAAAAGCGCACGCCGTCGTCGGCCATCGCGCCGAGTTGGTACGCGCCCGATTCAGGCGGAGTGAATTTGCCCGTCCAGCGAACCGAGAAACCGTCTTCATTTATTTCCGGCGCCGGCCTGCCGCGACTCCAATCGAAATTGATTTGCTCATCCGTTCGGACGAGAACGGGCTGGCCCTGCAATTCCTTGTTATTGAAATATTCGGCCTTAAAGCCGCCCGGAGTGGCCGAAGCCGGCACGGGCGCTCCCGCGCTGCCTGTCAACGTCGAGCCGAGCGCGTAGAGAACTTTCTTTGACGTTCCGACTTTCGCCTTGATCCCGGCCAGCGGTGTGACCGATTTCGTCGGCTGGCCGTTGTAATTGCCGAGCAGGACTTCGGGCGCGTCCGCGTTCGGGCCGATGACGGCGATGGATTTGGTGTTTCCTACCAGCGGCAGCGCGTTATCGTCGTTCTTCAAGAGCACGATGGATTCGCGCGCCGTCTTGAGCGAAAGCTCCCGATGCGCGGGCGCGGTGTTCACCGAATAGGGGACACGGGCATAAGCGACCATCTCAGGCGGATCGAACATCCCCAGACGGAATCGCGTCTTCATCAGGCGTTTGACCGCTGTCGAGATTTCCGCCTCGGTGATCAATCCGTTTTTGACCGCCTGCAGGAGCGATCTGTACTCACGACCGCAAGTCAGATCAGTGCCCGCCTTGACGGCGACAGCGGAAGCTTCGGCCTCAGTCTTCGCGTAGCGGTGGAATTTGTAAATGTCGTCGATCGCGCCGCAGTCAGAGACGACGTGGCCGTTGAAGCCCCACTCTTTGCGCAAAATTTCATAGAGCTTCTTGTTGGCGCAGCAGGGTTCGCCGTTGGTCTGGTTGTAGGCGCACATTATTCCCTCCGCCTTGCCTTCAGTGATTGTGGCGCGGAAGGCTGGCAGATAGGTCTCCTGCAAATCGCGCTCGCTGACGACGGCGTCGAAGCCGTGCCGCTCGGGCTCAGGCCCACTGTGGACGGCGTAATGCTTGGGCGTAGAGACGACCTTGAGGTAGCGCGGATCGTCGCCCTGCAGACCTTTGACGTAAGCGACGCCGATTCGCGAGGTCAGATAGGGGTCTTCGCCGAAGGTCTCCATGCCGCGCCCCCATCGCGGGTCGCGGAAGATGTTGATGTTCGGACTCCAGAAGGTCAGCCCCTTGTAGCGTCCCCTGTCGTTCTGCCGAGCGAATTCGTGATGTTTCGCCCGGGCCTCGGTCGAGACGACGTCGGCGACCCGGCGGATGAGGTCTTCGTCCCAGGTCGCGGCCAGTCCGATGGCCTGCGGGAAGACCGTGGCGTAGCCGGCGCGCGCCACGCCGTGCAGCGCCTCGTTCCACCAATCGTACGCAGGTACACCCAGCCGCTCGATCGGCGCGGCGGCGTTCATCATCTGCGAGACCTTCTCTTCCAAAGTCATCCGCGAGACCAGGTCGTCAACGCGCTTTTCAATAGGTAGCGAAGGGTTTTTATATGGCGGCGCCGACTCTTGTCCGCTCGTGATGGTTTGCGGCGCGACCAGCCACAAAGCCGTCATAAGAACAAATATGTGTGTAAAGCCTCGGCGATTATGTTTCATAAGTTCCTCAGGAAAGGGTAGGGCAAACTGGCAGTTTGCCTGGTTTCCCCCAAAGGCCGCATCGATTGAATCAAGGCAAACTACCAGTTTGCCCTACTCTCGCGCCGTAATTTTCAATAAGGAATATTGTCGGGCCGACGCGCGTCGTTCGGATCGGCCCAGCGGCTATTGGGAATCGTCGGCGTCCAACCCGGCCTGAGTGGGTCCTGATCGTAGGGGTATGATCCCAGGCGCTTGTAAAGCTCGCTGTATTCGGCGAGTTTGTCGCGGTCGAGCCGCACGCCCAGCCCGGGCGCGGTCGGCACGGCGATGGAACCGTCTTTGTATTCGAACTTGCCGCCTTTGATGATGTCGTCGGTCAAATGATGATAGTGCGCGTCGGCGGCGAACGAGAGGTTCGGGATGACCGCGCCGAGGTGCAACATCGTGGCGAGTTGGATGCCGAGTTCGCCCGACGAATGCACTGCCACGCCGAGTTGAAAGGTCTCGCAGACGCCCGCCGCTTTGACGCAGGGACGGATGCCGCCCCAGAAGGTCGTGTCGAGCAGAATCACGTCAACCGCCGTGTCGAGCGCGTTGGCCGCGAGTTGCTCGAAATTGACGACGACTGTGTTGGTGGCCAGCGGCATACGGACCTTCTCGCGCACGCGGCGCATCCCCGCCATTCCGAAAACCGGGTCTTCCAGATAGTCGTTGCGGATCTCCTCGATCTGCTGGCCGAACCAGATCGCGGTCTCCGTAGACCAGACGCCGTTCGGGTCGAAGCGGAAACGGTCATCGCCATTTAGGGCGCAAGCGAGTTCGTGGTAACACTCCAGCTCGTACTCCGGCGGGAAGACGCCGCCCTTCAATTTGTGTGAGCTGAATCCATAGCGCTCTTTCAACTCGCGCCCGTGAGCGACCAATTGCTCGACGGTTCGCACTTCGCCCCTTCCGTCTTTCGGGTTCGGGTAGCGAAAGAAGAGATAAGAGGCGAACGGCACGCGATCACGCAAACGCCCGCCCAGAATGTCACAGACGGGAACGCCCCACTTCTGCCCCAGAATGTCGAGGCAGGCGAATTCCAGCGCCGCCAGAACCTGCGTGCGGTTGTTGTAGAGAGAGGCCGTCGGGTTGGCGATCAGAAACCTCATCTCCTCCAACCGCGCCGGATCGTGGCCAACGAGATAGCTTTTCATCGCGCGGAAGACGGCCTCGGCCGATTCGCCGCCGCCGCCCATTTCGCCGAGACCGATCAATCCATCATCGGTTTCAACTTCAACGATGGTGCGGACGAATCGCCCCCAGTGGCATCCGTTCCCATGACGCAGCGGCGCTTCCAAAGGGACAGTAACGGTTGTAGCTCGAATATCAGTGATCTTCATATGGCTCTAAGGCGCCGTTGCGCGTACGTAGATCCTTGCCGCGTAATCTTCAAACCTCAATGAACGCGCAATCGCCAACGAGTGCGCATTCTCATAGAGCGTCTGATACTGCGCGATCAATCCCTGCTCGATCGCATGAGCCGCAATTCTTCGCACACATGCCTGCCCATATCCCGCTCCGCGCGCGTCTCCACGGGTCAGCGCGCAAATATGCGCGATCCGGCTACCCCACACCTTGTACCCGGCCGCGCTTACCAACATCCTGTCGATAAAGTAACCCGCGATCGGTTGGTCCGGATCGAGACCGCTGTATTCCCAGTCTTGCGCTGTCACACGGTCGCGCAGGTCGTTGAGCGCGCCCATATCAATTCGACTGAGTAGACGCACGTTCGGGTCCTCACGTTCTGAGTCGAGCGCGTCCAGGTAGCCCAGATAGGTTGGCCCGAGAACACGATCAATGTGGCCTTTCAGCGCCCGCTCCACAAAGGCGACGTCGAATATCGCGTCCTGCGCCTGACCGTAAACGGCGTTGCGCACGATGTCGACGATTGAAGACGAGCAGGTGATCTGGAGTCGCCGCTTGCGCCGAAAGAATTGCGCATACTCAGAGCCATCAGGCGCCGGTCGTTCGATGACGACCACTGCGTCAGTATCGAAATCCTCAGGGTTGCAGCCAGTCTCTGCCGCCCAGAAGATGTCCACGGCTTCCCTTGCCCTGTTGGATAGTTTGCTCATATCGCGAAAAGGCGGCCTCACCACTCAAGACTTCTCGCCTTGTATTCTTCGAGAGTCTTAAGCGGCTTTTCCACGCCCTCCGGCAGAGGGCGCTTGGAGAAGGTCTGAAAATAGAGCAGGCAGGCGTCGCGCCAATAGACCGCGTCGCGCTCCTGAATCTCCAACTTCTTCGCCACTTCCTTGTGACGTTCCGGGTCAATCGCGCCGGCCAGCGCGTTCCACTCCTTGCGCGCGGTTCGCATCCAATCCACGCCGCGCTGATAATGCAACGCCAGTTCATCCCACAAGATCCGTCCCGAGCGCATGCGATGATCCCACGGGACGTGATGGAACCAGACTAGAAACTTTTCCGGACATGTAGACAGGTTGGCGAAGCTATCGCGCACGGGCGTGTGATATTGCCTCACGGAGTCGCTGCCTGTTTTTGTGCGGTCGAATCCGAGGCCGCGTTCGTCGGCGCGGTGGT
The DNA here is from genome assembly GCA_035275805.1 of Blastocatellia bacterium. Classification (GTDB taxonomy): domain Bacteria; phylum Acidobacteriota; class Blastocatellia; order RBC074; family RBC074; genus JAJVID01. Next base: position 1,799 of record DATEMG010000750.1, on the reverse strand, counting down.
AATAGGTCGGATTCCAGTCGTCGCGCTTTTCCTTGTTCCACCACGGCGCGGGGCCGTAATGATGCCCGCCCCACATAATGTGATGCAGCCCTAGCGGCGTCATGTAATCCACCAACGCCTCGTGCGATTCGAGCATCATGCGCGAGATCGCATCGACCGCTTTTTGATCGCGCGTGAACGTCATCCTGACCCACTCCTCGGCGATCTGACGCGAGGCGAGGTCCGGGTTCCAGGCCAGACGACCGAAGGCGTACCAGTTGGCCTGAGCAAATTGATGGCCGCACCAGTTCCGATCCGATCCGGCGTTGGCCACGCCCGCGGCGCCAGTCAGGCGCGGCTTGTAGAGACTGCCGTCCGCCACTTTTGTGACGGTCGAGCCGGAGCCTTTGGCGTAAGTGTCGGAATCGAAGAATTCGCGCCACATCGGGGCCAGAAATACGAGGTGATTCGAAAAGCCCAGGTATTCCTGCGTGATCTGCAATTCGGGCATGAGCTGAGTCTTCGGCATTCCGCCGAAGAGCGGATGGAAAGGCTCGCGCGGTTGAAAATCGATGGGACCGTTCTTAACCTGCAGCAGGACGTTAGGCGCAAACTTGCCGTCGAAGGGCTGCAGATTTTCGTAGGCCGCGCCGGCGCGGTCGTAGCCTTCCTTCATGTCATAAACGAACGCGCGCCAGATCACGATGCCGTCGTGCGGGGCGACGGCGGCGGCCAGCATATTGGCGCCGTCGACGTGGTTGCGATTGTACGTGCGAGGGCCTGGCTGTCCCTCGCTGTTGGCTTTGACCAGGAAGCCGCCGAAGTCAGGAATGACGGTGTAAATCTCATCCGCCTTCTTCTTCCACCACGCCGCGACTTCAGGATCGAACGGATCGGCCGTCTTCAGGCCGCCCAGCTCGATGGGCGCGGAGAAGCGGGCAGAGAGATAGACGCGCACCCCGTATGGGCGAAAGACGTCTGCGACGGCGGCGGCCTTGCGAAGGTATTCGGCGCTCAGGCTACGCGAATTGGCGTTGACATTGTTGATCGACGTCCCGTTGACGCCGATTGACGCGTTGGCGCGGGCGTAATCGCGCAGACGCGGATCGACTTTTTCGGGCAGAGATTGCCAATCCCACAGCGACCGACCCGCATAGCCGCGCTCGACGCTGCCGTCGAGGTTGTCCCAATGATTGAGCATGCGCCGCTGCAGCCTCGGCTTTTGACTGATGTCAAGTTTGTCGATCGCCTGGCGCGTCTGCATCAAGCGCAGGAAGTGGAAAGCGCCGTAAAGCGCCCCGACCTCTCCGGCGGACGCGATCACGGTCACTGAGTGAGAGCCGAGCTTCTGGGAGCGGATGCGGTATCCTTCATTCCCAAGTTGAGCCAATTGGCGCTCCCATTTGAGGCCGGCTATCAAAGGAGAACTTTTCGGCGTCCCCACGACTATTGCGCCGTCGCGCTCAATCTTCTCCGCAACAGTGACCGCGCCGCCGAGCAGGCCTGCGCAACCGTTGCTGAGTTCATTGCGAATGGCTTCGATCGTCGCGGAACCGCCGGGCGCTACGACGGAAGTGACGCGAGGCCTGTAGGCCTCGATCATCTCCTTAGGAAGCGGGTCGTAGCGCAGCCACAGCCGATAGCCATCTTCGGCCGCCGCAGAAAACGGCGACAGAAACGCGATCAGGGAAAGGATCAAGAAAAGAGTTTTCATCGTTCCATCAACTGCTGAATTTTCTTCACAAGCGGGGCTTCATTAAATGATTGAGGCGCGAGGATAGGGCAAGCGTCCTGGGAGCGCAGGCATCCTTGCCTGCCAG
>DATEMG010000749.1:0-7989 GCA_035275805.1 Blastocatellia bacterium | reverse complement strand
CCCGACCGTAATGATGGCCGCGGTTCTTGGCGAACTGGTGATACGCCTGCGCGTAGCCCTTACGGAACCCTTCGCGATAGTCGTTGCTGACGAAGCGGCGTTGAAGAATGACCGGATTGAACCTGCGGCGCCCGAGGGCGTCGGCCCGGCCCTTTTTCAGCCCGTCATTGAAGCCCTTCCGCTCTTCGAGTCGCTCCCAGCGAGTGTCTACGCGGCCGTCGCGGTCACGGTCGAACGGCCTCGGCCCCTGACCGAAAGCGGTTGAGCTGTCGGCGACGCCGGCTGCTACTAAGAACGCAGCGGCAAGGGCGAATGAAAATCCGGTAGTTTTGATAGCTTTGATAGTCATGTTTTTCTCCCCGTTCTCCTTAGCCTGAGTCCCACAATGCCACCATAGCGACTGCGTCCCAGGGGTTCGCTTGACGGTATTGCATTCCACGGGCCACACCATGCGTTGCTGCCTAACTAATTGATATATCGGCGCTGCGTGGTTTTCTGAGCTCGAATGAACGTCGAGAAAGGCGGAGCGGACGCACGAAATCGTTAACTCCTGAACCGAACAGGGGCTTCTCGTGACGAGAATCGCTGCGCGCTGAATCCGCCGCCGCATCGACAGCGCGCGCTTAAGCGCTATAAGCCTGGCGGAATTACAACCCGTAATGAACCTGGCTTCTCGTCGCCGGACTGATCGTAGAACTCGGAGGCGCCAACATGGATGAGGATTCTGTTTTCCCGCCGCGCGCGGCCGATAAGGAAGCCAATGCAGGCAACCAGAGGGACGACACCCACCAAATGGCCGAGCATCAGAAAAGAACCTTCCGCCATCAGAACTAAGCCCGCGTAGCCGGGATGCCTCAGCCATCGGTACGGCCCGTCGTCCACGACCCATCGCGGCTCGCGGATGACGGGCAGGAAAAACGGGTTGACCCTGCGCGTCCAGATCACCATCGCTGCGCCGGCGGCGAACAGAGCTGTCCCAGCCGCCCTCTCCGACGCGGTCGAGACTGCCGGCGCCAGGAGCCATGTCAACGGGACCGCCCACCACAGGAGGTTTGACACGTAATAGTCCCTGTCCTTCGGGCAGGACTGGTACTCATGGCGGTGTTTGTACGGGATCAGGAGCGCGCCCGCGGCCAGGTAGGCCAGCATGAGCGTCAGCCAGGTCATTAAAACGGTGGTGTGTGTCATATGAGATAACCGCAAATCTTCTTGAAGGTGTCCGCCGGCGTCGGCGTCGGCGCCTGCTGGACGTAGATGTATTTGTGAGGGAGGTCTACCGACCGGCTCGCAACACAGGCTGGCGCCCACTCCTTCAACTCCTGCTCTTCAGGCGTGATGTCGTAAGACTTTAACTCGCCCGTGTAATCGGTCACCCCGGTCTGATGCGTCGTGGCCTTTTTCTCGTTCTTTCGCGTTACCATATCTTGAAATCAGGAAAATGGTCTCCGAGACTTGTTCGAAGCCGAAAAACCTCGCCAGCTTTCTCGTCCGCGAGAATTCCGGCGAGGCGGGCAAATCAACGAAGAGCGCCTGCGCCAATAGTTCAAAGACCGCCCCCCTGAAGCCTCGGAGGAGTTTACAAATTTTGCGGAGACTGCCTTGTGGGTTGGTGATCAGCCCGACCTGATAGACGCCGCGTACGGTCGCGAGCGGGATCAGCGTCAGGAGCGCGACCGGCGTGGCGCCGGCGAAGACCAGGTACTCGACCGAGCCGCGCGGCGGGTCGAGGAAGTCTAAGGCGTCGCGGAAGCCGGAGCCGTCGAGGTAGATCGCCGACTTAGCCTCGGCCCAGACGTAGACCTGGCGCAGGATGGCGCAGTCTACATCGGCAGCGCGATCCACACGCCTGATGTGGTCACCAAGTAGATTCACAGAGAAAATAAAATTGTAACTGCGGGAGATATTGTAAATTGGGGATGGGGATTAACGAGCTAAGCGGGCACAGGTAATAGTCACTCAGCCCAATCAGTAACAACCGGAGGAGGGGTTATTACCCTTGATGCATGCACTATATCTCATCAAAAACGCCACTTCAAGTGTTAATTATTCCTGCGGCTCGGCCTGAGGCGGCGGATTGCTGACCGCGCCGACCAGGTTCACCATCGCCGCGCCGGTGTTGCGAGCGGAGGTTTCGATGGTTCCATTTACCCGGCGGCAGCGTGGCCGAGATCAGCCCGCCGATTTCGCTTTCCGATAGAAGTGGCGCGGCTTAATATTCCCGACGTTTTCGAGTCAACACAAAAGCGAATTCTCAAAAACAGTGCTTGATCAAACCATGGGCGACATAATGTTCGAAATCATCTTCATCATTGTCTTGCTGATTGCCAACGGTCTTTTTTCGATGTCCGAGATGGCGGTTGTTTCCTCACGCAAGGCCCGGCTGCAAAAACGCGCCAGCGACGGCGACAAAGGGGCGCAGGCCGCGCTCGAACTCGCCGGCAATCCAGGCCCCTTTCTCTCCACCGTTCAGATCGGCATTACGCTGGTCGGCATCCTGGCAGGAGCTTTCGGCGGCGCGACCATCGCCAAGAAGCTTGCGCCGACGCTCAAAAGCTTTCCCGCCATCGAGCCGTACGCGGATAAAATCAGCTTCGGTCTAGTGGTGCTTGTGATCACCTACCTCTCTCTGGTCATCGGCGAGTTGATCCCGAAGCGGCTGGCGCTGCACAGTCCTGAGAAGATCGCTTCGAAGGTAGCCGCGTCGATGAAGAAGCTGTCTGCGCTCACGTCGCCGCTGGTGAAACTGTTGGAAGGCTCGACTAACGGATTGCTGCGACTCTTCGGGCTACAGGAATCGAGCGAACCGCCGGTAACCGAAGACGAAATCAAAGTCCTGATCGAACAAGGCATCAGGGCGGGAGTCTTTGAAGAGGCGGAGCGAGACTTGATCGAGCGGACATTCCACCTGGGCGATCGCACGGTCAGTGAATTGATGGTTCCGCGTCCCGACGTCGTCTTTCTCGATCTCGACGATCCGCCGGAAGTCATCAAAGCGACTATCAGCAGCAATCGCCTCTCGCGCTACCCGGTCATTCATGGCGCGGCGGATAACGTCGTCGGCGTCGTGCGGGCGAAAGACCTGCTCGCCCGTGAATACAGCAATCAACCGTTCGATCTGAAAGCCGCGATGGTTCCCGCGCTCTTTTTCCCGGACACGATGCCCGCCTTCAAAGCCATCGAGATGTTCAAATCATCCCGGCGGCACATCGCGATGGTGATCGATGAGCACGGCGGCGTCGAAGGGCTGGTTACAGTCAATGACATTCTCGACGCGCTGGTCGGGGACATTCCTTCGATGGATGAACAGGAGGAACAGGCGGTCGTACAACGCGAAGACGGCTCTTTCCTGCTGGACGGAGCGCTACCCGTCGATCAGCTCAAACAGACCTTACAACTCAGACGTCTGCCGGGTGAGGAGGACGGCGGGTTTCAGACACTGGGCGGATTTCTGATGATGCGACTCGGGCGTGTCCCGGTGGTCACCGATCACGTAGATGTCGGCGGCTGGCGCCTTGAAGTCGTAGATATGGATCGCCAGCGCGTGGACAAGGTTCTTGCAACTCCGAGATCACTCGTGGAGATGAGCGCGATGCGGCCTTGAGCATCTTGCGGAATTTGAACGGATTAGTTTTGATCAGAGCAGCCTCTAATTGCCCGATTATCTTTCACGGCGGATCGAGTACAGCCGGCGTTCCGTCCGTATTAACAACCGCTCGCCCACGATTGCCGGCGACGCCTGGGCCATATCGTCCAGCGCATTCATGTGCAACAATTTGAACGTCTCGCCCGCCGCGACAACGAATGTCTGGCCCTCTTCGCTCAGGCAGAACAGCTTGCCGTTGTAGGCCCATGGTGAAGTCGTGAACGCGGTGGCTGCCGGGTCAATCCGCGTCTTGTAAATCTGCTTGCCTGTCTTGGCGTCAAAGCGGCTCAGGATGCCTGTCTCGGTCAGCGTATATATGCCGCCTTCGTATGCTACGGGTGATGGCAGATATGTACCGCCGCGCGCTTGCGACCAGACGACAAACTCGTTCGAGGTCTCGTCTTTATTGAGCGAGATGTCGCCTGTCGCGCCGTGGCGAATGGCGAACAACGCCTTTCCGCGTCCGCCGTCTATGTACAACAATCCGTCGTAAGCGAAGGGCATCGGAATCGGCGTCGCCGCCATGCCAGACAAGCGCCACAATTCTTTCCCCGTCAGGTCGTAACTAATCGCCTCGCCCGGCCCAACGGTCACGACCTCGGTGGCGCCCGCGTGTCGCCAGACGAACGGCGTCGCCCATCCTGACCGCTGCACGGGCTGTCCCTTTCCGCCGATGTCTCGATTCGTGCGCCAGACCCGCTTGCCCGTCTGCTTGTCGAACGCCGCGATGTGCTGCTGTTTCTCGTTGTCGTTCACAATTACCAGCAGGTTTCCGGCCAGCGCAGGCGAACTCCCCGTCCCGAAGTCGAGGTAAATCGGATTCGCCTCGAGCGGTGTCTGCCATACCTGCTTCCCCTTCACGTCAAATGCCCATAACCCCAGATTCGCCACATACACGTAAACGAACTTCCCATCGGTCACAGGACTCTCCGAGGCGAAGCTGTTCTTCCGATGACGCCCGCCTGGCGGTCGCCCCGAATAAAATTCTTTCTGCCACTCTACCCTGCCGCTCTTCAGATTCAAGCAATAGAGGAAGTAGTGGACCATCACCTCTTTCGGAAGTTCGATGTCCCGCGTCGTCACACGCTCCAGGATCTGCTCCATCGGAAGTCCCTGTTTTTGCAACTCCGCGAAATATTCGTTGCTGTATTCCGTCCCGATCTGTGGCGGCTTCGATTTTCCCTCCGTCGTCACAGTAGTCACGTACACCTTGGCGCCCGTCACGATGGGCGACGACCACCCACGCCCTGGGATCTCCTGCGACCACTCCACGTTTTTGGTCTTCGACCAGCTTTCGGCTAGCCGCGGATGCGCCCCCACGGGATTCGAGTCCGGTCCGCGGAATTGTGGCCATGCGGTATCCTGGCCGTGAACAGCAAGCGTTGCAAAAGAAAACAGGAAGATAGCAACCAAACAACTCTTTCCAACCACTCTTTTTCTCCTGACTGGGTTTGGAATGACACTGGACGCGGTTTCGTCCTACCATTCAATTTACGCTCAATGTAAGTTTCATGTTGTTATCGAGTTGTAAAAGCTCGGATTCTTTTCGACTCCTCCCGATAGACCGTTGAAGATGAAGAAGCCGAGTCCGGGATTGACTCGGCGTTTTATGAATCGGTGATCTTGTCGATTTTGGCGTAGGCTGTATCTACAGCGCGGTGGATTCCAGAGGCTAAACGATTGACTTTACGTTCAGCGCCAAAAGAGACGCGGGGGCCGCCAAACACCCGCGCCGCCTTACCCCTATAGGCTCACGTATTCAAATTCAAAAGGCTGGCGATTGACGCCGGTCTTGGGCGGCGCGATCCAATTGGCGATCTTGCCCGGCTCGGTCACAGGCGTCATCAAACTGCGGACGTATTCTCGATCCTTCAATGCCGGCAGCCAGTCGGATTTGCGGCGCTCGAATTCGTCCTGTGAAATCGGGGCGCCGTGAATATCGAAATTGTGGCTGGCGTATTCACCCACGCGCCGGTGGAAGCGGCGGCTCGGCAGATAGAGCCTTTCCTCGACGCCTTCATCGGCGAGGATTTTGTTCCATCGCGCCAGCCCACGCTCGCAATCTTTCGCGTATTCGCCGCGCAACACTTCATTGAGCGCGTTGCGCAACGGCGCCTCGCGACTCTTCACCTGATTGTCCTCGATCACTTCGATGTTCAGGACGCCGTCGGCCGCAACGTGCTCCTCGAATAACTCCTGCTCGCGGTAACGTCCTTTCAGACCTGCTGCGAAGAAGTCCGCCGCATTCGAGCTAATCTCGCCGCCGAACAGATCGAGCGAATAGCTGTACCAGAAATTGACGTACTTCTGGAGGATGTCGAGCGGGATTCCGCCAAGCTCGCGCGCGTCGCCATTCTTACTCTCCTTCATCAACTGCGCGGCGCGTTTGACTATGCGCCCGATGCCGGTTTCACCTACGAACATGTGGTAGGCCTCTTCGGTGAGCATGAATTTGCAGGTGCGGGCCAGAGGTTCGAACCCCGATTCGGCCAGCGCGCAAAGCTGATACTTGCCGTCACGGTCAGTGAACATCGTGAAGGCGTAAAAGTTCAACCAGTCGTCACACGGTTGATTGAAGGCCTGCAGGATGCGCGGCTTGTCAGGATTGCCGCTACGGCGATGCAACAACTCTTCCGCCTCCTCGCGCCCGTCGCGTCCGAAATATCCGTGCAGCAGATAAACCATCGCCCACAGATGTCGGCCCTCCTCGACGTTCACCTGAAACAGGTTGCGCAGGTCGTAAAGCGACGGGCAGGTGTGTCCGAGTTGTCGTTGTTGTTCGACCGAAGCCGGCTCGGTGTCGCCTTGCGTGACGATGATGCGCCGCAACGGATTGCGAAATTCGCCGGGAACTTCTTGATACGCGGGTTTGCCGTAGTTGTCGCCGAAACCGATCTTGGCGTCCGGAGCGGGCGGCGTCAGAAAGATGCCCCAGCGATAATCGGGCATCTTCACGTAGTCGTAATGCGCCCATCCGTCCGGCTCAACGCTGATGGCCGTGCGCAAATAGACATCTTTCTCCTGAAACCCCGCGGGCCCCATCTCGCGCCACCAGTCCAGATAGTTCGGCAGCCATTTTTCCAGCGCGCGCTGCAGACGCTGATCATCAGCAAGATTGACGTTATTCGGAATGCGGTCGTATAGGTTCATATGTTTCTGTGAAAGACATAGAGAAAACCAGAGCGGATTGCAAATCGCCATAGTTGCGGCCCGGTACCGTCAGTAAATCACGAAATCGCCCTTTTGCCCCTTGAAATGACGATCGGCGCGGGTAGCGCAAACTGGCAGTTTGCGCCCTTTCTTCACTAGCTAACTGATCGGGTTGTCGCGCCAATCATCCATCGGTCTTAGTTCATCCGAATGGTAATGATTCGGAAGCCGCGCAAACTGGCAGTTTGCGCTACCCGCGCCGACGCAGTGAAAAACTTCCGAGATTCGGGTGAATAACACCCATTTCGCGATTTACTGACCGTACCGAATCTGCTCTAAGTTCGTTTGTAGTCGAACTTCGGTTGCGACGGCTGGCCGTAATTGGTGAGCGCGCCGTGTTCGCCGACCGCGTTGGGACGCTGGAAGATCCAATTCTGCCACGCCGTCAATCGTCCGAAAATTTTGGTGTCGGTTGTCTCCGGGCCGGCGAAACGCAATGACGCCTCCATTCCGGTCAGAGCATCAGGCGATAACGAAGCGCGTTCTTCAATCGCCAGCCTGATCTCGTCATCCCAGTCCAGATCATCCGGCGACGAGGTGACCAGCCCCGCCGCGACCGCCGCTCCGGCGTTGAAGCGCCCCTCATGATTCAAAACCTCGACAACTTTGTCCGGATCGGCCAAAAAGCGCGACTGCAATCGCGTCAGGCCGTTGCTCATCGGAAACGCGCCGTCATTCATCACGCTGGTTGCGATTTCGACCGGGCGCTCCGGGTCGTCAAGCATGTAAATCCGGTCCGCCGCCAACGCAAGTTCGAGCAGGTTACCGGCGAAACAACTGCCCGGCTCAATGATCGCGAAGAAGCTCTTCGCCGTCAGATCGAGCCGCCGCAGCGTTCGCGCCATGTGCAAGACGATTTCACGCGCCAGCCAGTGATCACGATGAGAGCTGAGGACGCGATCAACCGCCAGCGCATTTTCAATCTCGCCTTCGGCGCGCAAACAAATCAGTCCGATCTCCGGCTCGTTAACGCGCAGATGCAGCAAAGCGTCATCGAGTTCTCGGTACGCCTGAAGCGGCCAGTAAGCGTCGCCTGCGGCCTGAATCTCCGCCGGGTTTGAAGGCAGATCAGACAGCGGAGCGCGCACCGTCAGGTCGGCGTAACGCCTCTCGCGGTTCAGCCGCAAGCTGACATA
>DATEMG010000748.1:0-8781 GCA_035275805.1 Blastocatellia bacterium | reverse complement strand
TTTGTCCGGGTCAGTACCGCGAGCGGTAGCGAGCGGCTGTTGGCTAAAGCCACGCTCGCTACCGCTCGCGGTACTGATCCAGTCGATGCCTTACAAAACAATTTAGTTAGCAGAGCGCTTATAACTCGGTCCTATAAGTCATATGAGCCCTGTAAGTCCTATTCATCTTGCTTTTTAATTCCTCGAACCCGCTTGCGCTCTGGGCGAAATGCGCGAGGTCGCGTTCTGTGTGGATTCGGCGTAGCGTGAGCGGGTCATCTCCTCTTTTATTCAGTCCGCTCACGCAGGTAACAGCGACACGATAGCCTGCCAGCGCGACCTCGGTTCGCACCCGCTCGTCGTGGTCTCCGTTCGGGTAGCAAAATTGGTCGATCCTGCGCCTCAGAACCTCTTCCAAACGCGATCTCGATTCCTGTAATTCCGATCTCAATCGCTCGTCGCTGACCCTGGTGAGTATAGGGTGCGTCATTGTATGCGAGCCGATCTCAATCCCGTTCGTCTGCATCTCACGCGCCTCGGCCCAGGCGATGGGGCCGAATTCGTCCGGGGGCGTCTGCGGCAGAGCCACGCCGAGGGCGCGAGCCAGGCGCTCGATCGCCTCTTCTTTGATTTCTTCGGGGAGTCGCTTGAGCCTCGCATTGATGAGGTCGGCGGCGTCGCGCCTCGACTTGGGATCGTCGAGGTTGAGGCGGGCAGGAGCCCCGCCGATCTTGATCGCGAGTCGTTGCGAGACGGCTCTTTGGGTCAGAAAACGCGCTTTGTCTGTCCATATCCATGCGCGCCGGTCGATGAAATCTGGCGGAACGAACAAAGTCGCGGGCGCGCCGAATCGACGCAGCAGCGGATAGGCGACCTCGTAGGCGTCGCGGTAGCCGTCGTCAATCGTGACGGCGGCCAATTGCGATTGCGGCCGTCCCCGGGGGCTCATGCTCTCAGCCAATCGGCTCAGTGGGACGACGTTGTAACGCCTCGTCAGATACTCCAACTGCTCGGCGAAGACTTTGGCCGGCGTCTTATCCACGCAGCCTGGCCGGACGTTCGCCCCTTCGCCGCCGGAACTGAAGCGGTGATACATCAGGATCAGCGCATGGCGGCGATGGGCCAGGCGCATCAGATCGAATGCGCCTGACACTCGCAGCAGGTTGAGCGACGCCTGTTTGATCAAGCCCCTGTCTCCGCGCCGGTCATGGCTTTGGTTAGTGGATCAGGACGCCAGCGGCGTCGGCGAGTTTTGCCGTTCTCCAGCGACAGTTTGCCGGCGGCCTCCTTGAGCGCCGCCCGCAGCCGGTCGGCGATCTCCGGCGCCTCGTCGCGTAAGTTGTCGGTCACCATTTCCGAGAACTCGCTGGCGTAGGATTTAATCACCAGATCGTGCATATCCATCCGATCCAGAAGATTGAATATTCTCTGCGGCGGAACCGACAGGCCGACCGCGAGTTTGAGCACGCTCTCCAGACTCAGACTCGTCACCACCGAGTTTTGAATCTTGGAGAGCAACCCCTGGTCGAACATACTTAAACGGCAGAAGTCGGACTGCCTGATCTCAAGTTCGGCCAGTCGTTCACGCACAAAAATCGCTAGCGGCGTCGGGGACATATTTCGCGTTCGTGTTGCCATTATTCTCCCTCCTTGTGGTTATTGATCGTTGCGGCGCCCATAAGTCGCATTCATGAGCTCCGCCGTTCACCAACCTCTGGCGATGACGCCGGCGAAACTTCCAAGACCGGCTAATGCGCCGATAGTCCCGAGTGTCTTTCTCGTATTTCCGTGCACCACCACCAGATCGCCGGCTTGCAATGTTATGTTGCTTTCCGGGCTACCCTTACCTTCGAGATATTTTTTGACGTCGACCCGCATCGGGACGCGGGTTCCGTCCGGTTGTTGACGTAGAACCTCGACCGAGGATTTTTTTCCTGTATCGGAGAATCCCCCCGCCTCGGAGATCGCGTCGAGCAGTCTCATCGGTCTCGACATAACGACTATCCCCGGGCGAGGCACCTCTCCGAACACGCTGATCTTAGCGCTCGCGGCCTCGACCAACTGGACGCTTACCTGCGGATTTTTCAGATATTCGCTCAGGTCGTTGGCCAGCCGCTCGGTCAGTTGGGTGGTCGTCAGCCCCACTACGCTGACCTCTCCAACTAACTCGTGATAGATCGACCCGGTCGGCGAAACTCTCGTCTTCTCCAGCGAATAGGCCGGCTGACCCTTGACGCGAATCGAGATCTCGTCGCCGGGGCCGAGTCGATAATTTTCGTTGTATATGCGAAACGCCCTGTCGAGATACGGGTATTTCGCCTCTAAGGCGTTGGCGCCGTTCGGCGCCACGGTGTTCGTTTGCGCCGCGGCCGGCGTCACAGCGAAAAGGCAAACCGCCGCTGCGAACAATGATTTCTGTATAGTCATAAAGTCTCCCATAGGACATATAGGAGCTATAGGGCTTGTAGGACATACGAATTTACAAGTCTCATAGGTCCTCTAAGTCCCATAAGTCCTATTCACCGCGAAGAATGTCCGAACAACACGACGCGCGCCGTTTCAAGCAGAATGATCGCGTCGAGAAGCGGCGATTGGTTTTTGATGTAATAAAGATCGTATTGATGTTTCTCCCGCGCATCTTCGATCGATGCGCCATAGGGGTAACTGACCTGCGCCCAACCGGTCAGCCCCGGTTTCACCAGGTGGCGCTCGGAGTAATAAGGGATGCGCCTTTCGAGCCGCTCGACGAACTCCGTGCGCTCCGGGCGCGGGCCGATCAGACTCATCTCGCCGCGCAGGATGTTGAAAAACTGCGGGGTCTCGTCGATGTGAAGCCTGCGGATGATCCGCCCGACTCGAGTCACGCGCGGGTCGTTCTCGCAAGCCCAGACCGGGCCATCGGCCTCGGCGTCGTCCTGCATCGAGCGGAACTTGAAGATTCTGAACTTCCGCCCATGCAGGCCGATGCGTTCCTGCGTATAGAAAACCGGCCCCGGAGATTCGACCCGGATGGCGACCGCTGTCAGGATCATGAGCGGTAACGAGAGCGCCATCCCGATCAGGGAAGAGACGACGTCGAACGCCCGCCGGAGGCGCCGATAGGGCCGCGCCCACGGGGCAGTTTCAGCGAAGACCATGCGCCCGTTAAGCAAATGGTCAGTGTTGACCTTGCCCGTAAGCCGCTCGAAGAATCGTGACGCCTCCTCGACCTTAATCTCGTCGCGGACCTTGAGCCTGAGCAAAAGGCCGAGCGGCGCCTTGTCCTGCAGGTCTGAGAGCGCGACCACGATGCGGTCGGGGCGCCGCCGCCGGACCAATTCTTCCAGATCGTCCATCACGCCAATGACGCGCGGATTGATCAAGCTCTTACCGACCAGCGCGAGGTCGTGACCGACGAAACCGATGACCTCATATCCCCGCCCGCCGCGCAGAAGTATTTCTCGCGCGACGGCGACTGCCTGAAGATCTGTTCCAAGGATCAAAACGCGCTCGGCGAGCCGCGATGGAAAACGAAACACGATTACAACTCCGAATGTTTTTCGTCGGGGTTAATCGTCGACCTGATTCATCACGACGCCGAAAAAGGCCTCCTCGTTGAGCAGGGAGACCGATTTGCGCATCTCCTCCGTCGAGGTGGCGCCGGGACGCGCCACGAGGATCGTTGTGGAGGTCAACAGACCAAGCAGGCTCGCGTCGGCGGATTTGAGCATCGGCGCCGAGTCGAACAAAATAAAGTCGTAATAAGCGTCGAGTTCTGAAAGCAGTCGCTTGAAATTGGGGGAGACCAGAAGCTCGGCCGAATTATCGACCTGCCCGCGCGTCAGCATGACGTGAAAATCGGTTGGCAGTATCCGAATAATGACCTGCTCGGGCTGCAGGCCAAGCGAGATCGCTTCGGCCAACCCGATCTCCGACTCAAGCCCCAGCATGCGCCCGATCGAAGGCCGTCTGAGATCGGTGTCGATGACCAGCGCGCGTTGGCGCGACCGCGCAAGCGCCGCCGCCAGGTTGAGCGCGACACATGTGCGCCCTTCGCCGGAGTGGGCCGACGCCAGCAGTACGCGTTTCAGCGTCTGACGCGCCGAGCCCGAGATCAGTGAAATCGCCAGGCGCGTGAATTGCGAAACTGCCTGTGGGTCCATCTCGTGTATTGCGACCAGGTGCGGGTCGAGCCTGGCGAGCGTCAACTCGACTTCGCGCGACGGCAGCATCACCGGGCGCTGGGGCTGCATCCCCGGCGCCGCCCCCGCAGCCGCTCCTTGGACGCCGCTCCTTGGTATTCTTGCGCCGCTATCGTCTAACCCGGGGAGTTCGAGAAAACCATCAGAAACTGATTGAGCCATTCAACCTCCTCCGAACTACCTGCTGGCGATGATCTGAAACACCCTCAGGTATGTCAGCAAGAAAACGAGGACAGGCGCCAGTGCGACGGCAGCCGTCATGACGAGCGCGCCGCGCGTCAACCGCAGTTTGCGTTTGCGGGCTCGTTCAGCCGGTGTTAGCGATTCGGGAATCGCCGCCAGCACCGGCGCGCCCAGGAAATATTCGACGTCGCGGCTGTCATTAATCCTGAACATTCGCGGCGTCTCGATCGCCAAGGCGACCGCCAGGCCGAAGGCGGCGGCCATCGCCAGCGCGAAGACTTGCAGTAACAGCCGATTGGGCGCGGACGGGAGCCGTGGCAAACTCGCCTTGTCGATCACATAGAACATCGTGCGAGACTCGTTTCCATCGGCTCTCGACATCAACAGCGAATCCTGTTTATCCAGGAGCCATTGGTAGCGTTTGACCAGTGTGTCGTATTCCGCGCGGGCCATGTCATTCCTGCCGATCAGGGGCGCCGGCCTGTCAGGCGCCGCCCGCAGGTCGCCTTTCGGCAGGTCGCCGAGTTGCTGATTCCTTCTTTGTAGCCGCATCTGCGTCACTTCAAGATCCGCCTCCATTCGTCTGAGGTCCCGACGCATGGCGATTAAATCTCGGCCCTCGGGCGTCATCGACAGTGGCGAGGCGCCCGCCGTCTGCGCCTCCAGGCGGTTGATATGGCGATTGATCTCCGCCAACTGGTTGCGCAGTTGGATCATTTTCGGATGTTTGTCCGTGTATTGATCTGAGTAGCTTTGAATGTCGGCCTCGATCTTGGATTTTTCGGTCAGCAGAGCGCCGTAAGCGGCGCTGCCCGTCGTCGCCGGTAATGAGTTGACGAGCTTTTCATACTCGGCGACCTCCTTGCGCCTTTCTTCGACCTGGTGTTTGAGCGAGTATTCGGTGTCGGCCAGACTTTCGATCGAAGACTCGACCGTACGACGCAGGCTCGGATCAGTCCCCGAGCCGGCCCTCGATCGATACAAAGATTCGAGGCGGATCATTTCGA
Organism: Blastocatellia bacterium; assembly: GCA_035275805.1. Taxonomy (GTDB): domain Bacteria; phylum Acidobacteriota; class Blastocatellia; order RBC074; family RBC074; genus JAJVID01. The sequence continues at coordinate 3,431 of DATEMG010000748.1, read as the reverse complement.
GGTCGCGCTCCGGGGCCAACTCCCGAAGCCGTTCTTCGACCTCGGTGATTTGACTCGTCAGACGCCCGGCTTCGGCCGATGCTTCGGTCTTCTTCTGCTCGTTGCCGTGTTCGAACATCCTGACCAGATCGGTCACGACGGCCTGCGCCATCTTCGGTTCCGAATGGCGGAGGCTGATCTCGACCGCTTCGGGAACCTGAGGCGAATAATTTCGCATCTTGGTTTCGATCTTGAGGGCTTTTTGTAACGACCCGACGGCCTCTTCCTCGTTCTGAGCTTTCGGATAGAGGTTGTGTCTGCGAATCAATGTGGCGAAGACCTCACGGCTGGTCAACTCCTGCTGCAATTTGGCGAACCAGTTCATCTCCGGCATGCTTTCCGCATCATTGCGCAGATTGATTGCGATCAACGCGCTGGATTCGTACAAGTTCGGTATCCGGCGGATGACAATTAATGTTGCGAGCAACATCGCAAGAAACATCAGAAGAACCAGCTTCTTCCTTTGCCACAGTACGCCGATGAGTTCTGTTAGCTGACGAGGACGCAAACTTCCCATAATTTTTCCTATAGTTCCGGGATGTAGCCAGACCCTAAGGGAGGAGGGAAAGGGTTAATTACCTTCGACATTTTGAAGTAACCTCCAACAATGCAGACCCACGATGCATTTTTTACACTGGTTCAAGGGGGCATACATCGTCGCAAGAGGCCAATTTGTCGGTTCTACAGATAGTCGTGGGCGCCCATTTTGGTTAAGGCGCCTCGATCCATCTCAGCTTATCTGGCACGTTGATGTAGTTCGGCGGCTGCGGCTCGACCATCTGGGAAGGAAGTCCTACCGAAGATTTGCGCCGAAGATTTGCGCCGAAGATTTGTGCCGAAGATTTGTGCCGAAGATTTGTGAATGACATGGTCTTGCGGAACTTAACTGAGGGGCATAGAATCACAAGCACTCCCGCTGGCTCCTCTTCTATTATTCCGTTCAAGTCATGGCCCGCCTATCGAATGGGACTTATAAGTCTCACAAGACCTGTAGGCCTCATTTGATCGGCGGCCCTCAAAATGGTTGCGTCACAGGCGACAAAGCTCATTGTCGAAGACGATCGTTCGCGCCCCTTGGCCGACGGCGCGCCGCGCGACTTCATTGATGTCGATAGGGTGACCGCGCTCGATTCGATCCTCGTCAAAGACGGGTCCGAGTATTCCCTGGAATTGCGCGTCTCTCCGAATTGTGACCGTCGCGGAGCGCGCGCGTATTTCGTCCCGGCTCAGCGCGGGCCGATTAATGATGGTAGAGAAGACGTCGAAAATAAGCGTCTGGAGGCGATGGTCTTGCAGGCGCAGCGGATGGAAAGCGTCGGGGCGTTGGCCAGCGCGCTGGCGCACGATCTCAACAGCGCGCTGGCGCCGATTCTGATGGGGCTGGGCGCTCTGCAACAGAAATGCGCGGACGAGGAGAGCCGCCGGTGGTTGTCGCTGATGCGTCTGAGCGCCGAGCGGGGTAAAGACCTGGTCGAGCGGGTTCTGGCTTTCGCCCGCGGCGGCGTTGGCGAATGCGTCCCCCTACGGGCGGCCGAGATGATCGGTGACGTCGCCAGAATTCTTAAAGACACTCTGCCGAAAAACATCGAACTTCAGGTTCGCGTTCCGAAAGATTTGTGGAGCGTCATCGGCGACGCGACGCAGATCGGCCAGGTCCTGATGAACCTTTGCATCAACGCGCGCGACGCGATGCCCGCCGGAGGAAAGCTGATGATCAGGGCCAGAAACCGCTGCCTGGTCGAAGAGGAAATACGGCTGGCGCCAGGCGCGCCGCATCAACGGTATGTCCGCGTCACTGTGGCCGACACCGGCGCCGGTATTCCGCGCGAAGTCATCTCGCGCGTATTCGACCCTTTCTTCACGACGAAAGAGAAGGGAAAAGGGACCGGATTAGGGTTGGGCGCCGTCCTGGCAATAGTTCGCGGACACGGAGGGTTTGTCAGCCTCTTCAGCAAAGTCGGGAAAGGAACGGAGTTCAAAGTCTACCTGCCCGCTCAGGCTCCGGGCGTTGGCGCCTGAATCGGATCGCGCAACATTAGAGACGTTTTCAGATCAGTATACGAGTTCATAGAACGCTGATGACGCTGATAGGGCGGATCATCGCGGAACTTTTTTGGTTTTATTCGCGATGATCCGCCCTCGTCAGCGTCATCAGCGTTCTATTCTTTTAAACTACGGATTCAAAATTGAAATGGACTGGATCCCAAACCTCTGAGCAGCTCGGCTATCCGCCGGTGGCCGCTTGTGTTGGGATGAAGGCCATCGAAGGAGAGGAGTCCCATGTTGCTCGGATCGATATCGCCATTCGGACCGTTAAATACCGTGTAGACCCGGGCGAAGGGGATGTTTCTGGCGTTGGCCGCCGCGGCGATCTGGCCATTGATCGCTTCCAGATACGGTTTGAATACTTGAAAGTCATTGCCCTGGTCATTCGGCCAGGTATCTTGCGCCCGGTCTTCATTGACGAATGGGTTGAAGATGTCCATCGTGCGGATGATCGTAGCCCTTGAGCCGCGCAGCGCGCGGACTTCTGAGAGGATCGCGTTGAAGTTGGCGGCGAAGACCGCGACTCCCGACCTCAGGCAGTCCTGATTGTCGGCTCCACCGCACGTTCGATCTTTATAGTCGCCACGAGCGCCGAGCAGGTCGTTGCCCCCGATGTTTACGGTGACTATCGTGGATGTGGCGACGGATACGCGGAAAAGCAGATTCCCCCTTATCGCATTCCGAAGGTCGCTGCTCGTCCAGCCTGGAACACAGAGATTGACCGTCTTGACATTGGCCCCGGAGTCGGCCTCGAGAAACCGATCATAGGTTGGCACATAGCCATTGCCGATGGACGCGAAGAGTCCGAAACCGATCGAGTCGCCGAGCGCAGTATAAATAACGGTTTGGGCTTGGGCGCTAGCGGCGGCTAACTGTGTGACCAACAGGGCGCCGCAAATCGTCAAGCAGATACGTTTATACGAGGAGATTTTCCGCATCTTTGGCTTTACTTTGTTCGTTCCTTTGGCCGGAAACACTAAGGTCAACATGGGCTTTTACTCCTTTAGTTAGCCTTGAAGAGGCTGTTTATATTGGTGCTTTCAATTGAGAACCATGCGGAAACGCATGGTGTGACGGATAACCAGCAGAGGAGCCTTAAAACATTTATATGCCTGGGAATAATAAACGTGAGTTCGCTGTAAGCCAAGTGAATAATCATTAGTTCCAGGGCTGGAACCTATTTGCTTTGTGGCTGAAGTTACATCTTCCGGTATCAGGTACGGGGAGCGTCAGCGCAAGGGAATCAAGTAAAGCGTGGATGATCGCGAAGCTTTGGAGTGCGGCGGCTTTGACGCCGCTTTTCCATTCCTCGACTTGTCGACAAATCGAGGAATGGAAAAGCGGCG
>DATEMG010000747.1:0-8751 GCA_035275805.1 Blastocatellia bacterium | reverse complement strand
CACGCTGCGACAGCCGATAGAATCCAGGCTGATCAAGACGCGCGAGGGGTGGACCGATCGTCAAGGGAACACCCATTGGGTCGAATACATCGAATGGCACACGGCAGCCGACATTCTGGACCGCGTCGCGCCCGACTGGTCGCACGCCGTCCGCAACATCACCCAGATAGGGGACATGGTCGCGGTGACCGCCTCTATCACCATCGACGGCGTGACGCGCGAAGGCGTCGGCACCGGCCCGGCCGATACCGAGACCGGTATCAAGAAGGCCGAACACGACGCGTTGAAACGCGCCGCTGTGAAATTCGGCATCGCCCGCGAGCTTTACCGCCGCGAATCCGACGTCACCGAAGAGAACGGCGGGATATCGCCGAGCATCGCGCGCGACCCGCGGCCCAAGACGCTGAACGACCTGGTGACGCCAAAACAGCTCTGGATGATCCGGAACCTCGGACGCGAAATCGGCTGCAATGTCGAACAGGAGTGCCAATCGCTGCTGCAATGCAACCTCGAAGAGATATCCAAACGCGCGGCGTCGAGTTTTATCGATTACCTGAAACGTCTACAGCAGGATAATCCACCTGAAGAGTTGCGGCGGGCCAGTTAAATTGCGGATTGCGGATTGCGGATTGCGGATTTATTGAGCCCGAGAATCCTGCTTTTATTGCGGCTCCTCCCGCGCGAGACAGTTCACACGCTATCAATCCGCAATCCGCAATCCGCAATCCGCAATCCGCAATCCGCAATCATCAGTCGCGCCGCAATTCCCTGTCGTTGATCTTCAGGCCCCGCAGCATTCGCTCGAAGGCCGGGCGGAAATTGTCGTACTCGTCGTCCGGGGCGACGAAGATCGCGTAGAGGATGTCACCGTCTTCGAGTTCACGGGCGTAGAGTTGCGCGCGCTCGCCGCGTCCGGTTAAGGGCGAGCGTCCGACGAGCGTCAAGGCGATAATCGGCGCCCCGTCGATTGAGCCGCGCCGGTCCGAGCCGCGGGCGAAATCGAGATGCGGGTTATTCTGCAGCGCGCTGTCAAGGAGGTCGTTCGTGGCTTCGACCAGGGGGCCGCGGCCTCCCACGTAGCGGAAGCTGCGCTGCTGTAACCTTGTCCACAGGCTGTTGTCTCCAATCGCCCTGTAGCGGTTGATGACGGCGCCGTAAACCAGGCGAGAAGGCCCACGAGCCTCGACGGCCCCGCCCGGCGGGATGAATGTGACTCCAAGTCCGTCACTGCTCGGATAGGCCAGCCAGTTTTCTGGATATGACACTTGGAACCAAAATGCGCCAGGACCCCAATAATTCTGAAAATGCGAAGAAGGTCGTTCAACTTTGACACTCTGCGGCGTCCGGTTCGGAGTCTCTTCAATCACGGTCGGACCGCGTCTGGCGACTGTCAAGGCGTCGTAAGCGCATGGCAATTCCGCGACGCGAGTCTGAATGCGACGGAAATCGCCGACGGAGGCCCGCGAGACTTGTGGCCGCTCGACCTGCTCTTCTACCCGATCATCAGGGTGGTCGTCGAGGAAGATTCGCAGTTTCGACGCCCCGGCGCGTTCCCCGCGACGCAGCGCCCGGAAGTATGCTGTCATTTCGCGCGGATCGTATCCGGCTCGCGCCAGAATCTGTGCGCCAAGCGCATGGGCTTCCGCCTCCGCTTCGTGACTGTGCTTCAAAAATACCGTGTTGAAACCGAAGCCGCCTATCGCGCCGATGATGTTCGGCGCCGCGCCCTCGCCGACGAGGCCGCCCAGAGCGCCGAGCCCGGCCTGCGACAGATAGGCCTTAGACGCCTGACTCGACCCGTGTCTGAGCGCGACGTGGGCGATTTCGTGCGCGAGCGCTCCGGCCAATTCGCCTTCGCTGCGCGCGGCTTCAATCGCCCCGCGAGTGATGTAGATTGGCCCTCCGGGGAACGCGAACGCGTTCACCTCGGAAACATTGACGATTTTGAAGCTGTACGGGTAACGCTCGCCGGGCGCGCGCGTGATCAATGTTTGGCCGAGGCGGTTGAAATATTCAATCACTCCGGCGTCGGAGAGCAGAGGCAGGCGATTCTCGACCGCGATCGAGGACTGCCGCCCGATCTCCGCCTCCTGTTTGGGCAAAAAGAGATTGAACGCGCGCCTCGCGACGGCTTGTCCAGCCTGAGAGAACGAAATCAGTGGGGTTATTATCAGTAGAGTCGCTATGCGAACTGAAAAATCACTGACTCTCATTGAAACGGCTCTCCAACTTCACCGCGCTTTCGTCTTTTGTTTTTTTTATTCGCAAACATCGGGCCAGCAATTTGCATATTAAAGAGCTATGGACAGAGATATGATTTCGGACCATGAAAACAACAATGAATACGAGTATGCCGGCGTGGGGCGCGTGGAGGAGAAGGAACGGCGCATATCGAAGAAGGATCAAATAATTTCTCTTTTCACGTCGGGGATCAGCAGCGTGGAGGACTTAGCCATGATCACGCGCGCGCGCCCCAGTTATATCGCTTCTGTGCTGCAAGAGGCGGGGTTGATGAGCGGGTATTTCGATCTTTACACCACGACTTCACACCCGATGAATGTCTATTCGAAATTCTTCGCGGGAAGGCTGGGTTACAAAGACGAGGCGGCCGCTCGCCAGAGCGTCGAGTTGATCGAGCGTTACTACCGCCAGTTCGAAACGGCCGGCGACCGGGCGGGCCAACACCACGCCTTGATGATGGCAATGACGATGTTCAACCGCGCGCGCTGGACACGCAAACCGCGCGAAGCCGAAATCTTCCGCCGGTGGCTGCTGGCAAGACTTGCGGAGGCCAAGGTTGGGATAGCGGATCGAGGGTCGAAGATGGAGGATCTGGATCTGCAGTATGAATGATGACGTGGTCCCGAGACCCTCGATCATCATAGCTGGCAAAAAAAAGGTTGCCGTCGTTATCCCTGTCGTCCTGATAAAGGATAAATCCGGCAACCGAAGTTTGCTTTCGAACGGCGTGGCACGCACTCACTTCATGCCACCGGATGGCGCTTGCATCCTAACCGTGCTAAAGCCGCTCCAATCCTTAACTGGAGGTTCACGCTTCGACGCCCTTGCAAAATTGGCGCCTGACAAATCACCGCGCGAACAACAACCCTTCGGCCCCGCGCGACTATAAGGACGTACATACGACGTTATCTATATTTGCGCATTCGCATTTACGCCATTTCTTACACATCCCATGTACCGGATAAGATTTTTGTCGGCCTGAACTCCGCAGCCTCCGCGAACCGGCGTGATCGTTCGATAAACGTATCTTCCACGGCTCAAGTGACCGAGCGGAAAACTTCGATTCTGTTTTTTCTCGAAACAAGTGAATCAACAGAGAACAGGCGCCGTGGATTGCGGATTGCGGAGATTAGCCACAGAGACACAGAGACACAGAGTTAAAGAGCAGAGGATGGCCCTCATCTATGCTATGCGCTTCTCTGTGTCTCTGTGTCTCTGTGGCTAAGCCCTGCCGCAATCCGCAATCCGCAATCCACAATCGATTGCGCCATTAACTGGCGCCGGGCTTGCGTCGTTTAACAATGAATGTTCATCAAACCGAGAGCGGAGAGAGAAATATGAGACCAACGTCGCAAAAGGCAAAGGTAATGGCGGCGGCGGCGGGAGCGCCGCCATCAGCGGATTGGGTCACGCTCAACGCCCAGCAGAGGTGCGACGAAGCCAGATATTTCGAGCAGGAGTTGTTCGCGCGTGTCGTGGCTCAGGACGACGCGGTGCTGGCCTTGTCGCAGTTGTACCAACTTTATCTGGCGAAGCTGCCGATGCACGGGAAGCCGATAGGCGCGCTGTTGTTCCTGGGGCCGACCGGCTCGGGCAAGACGCGCTCGGTCGAGGCCGCCGCCGAAATTCTCTTCGGCGACCCGTACGCGATGATCAAAGTCGATTGCGCCGAGTTTCAACACTCGCATGAAATCTCGAAGCTGATCGGCTCGCCGCCGGGGTACCTGGGGCACCGCGAGACCCAACCGCTACTTTCGCAAGATCATATAGACCGTTTCCAGACCCCATCTAAGAAATTGACGCTCGTCCTTTTCGACGAGATCGAAAAGGCGTCGGACGCGCTCTGGCAGCTTCTGTTGGGCGTCCTCGACAAGGCCACGCTGACGCTGGGCGACAACCGCCGCGTCGATTTTTCGAATTGCGTCATTGTGATGACCTCGAACCTCGGCGCGCGCGAAATGAGCCTCGTGACCGAGGGGCCGATGGGCTTCGCGCCGGGCGCTACGTCCTCGAATGAAATCAACGCACGGTTGGAAAAGATCGGGATCGAAGCCGCGCGCCGCAAATTCTCGCCGGAGTTCATGAACAGGCTGGACAAGGTCGTGGTCTTCAATTCTCTGCATGAGAAGGCGATCCGCAGGATTCTTGACCTCGAGTTGGAGACGGTGCAGCGCCGCATCCTCGCCGCGGGGCGCGGCCCCTTCGTGCTCAAATGCAGCGACGAGGCGAAGGCATTTCTGTTGGCCGAAGGATATGACCGTCGCTACGGCGCCCGCCCGCTGAGGCGGGCCATCGAGCGCCACCTGATCATCCCGCTCTCGAACCTGATCGCCACAGGGCAGATTTCGTCCGGCGACGTACTGTTGGTGGAGAGAGACGGGGCGGAGGATGGATTGCGATTCAGTAAAGCTCGCGGAATGGCCGCGGCCGTCAACGGGGGGACGCAAAGAAGCGTTTTCCCCCAACCGCGCGCGCTCGGACAATGATATGAATCGAGGGATCTATATTGGACGGATATTCGGAATCAACATCCACGTCGATTGGAGTTGGGTGTTGATCTTTTTGCTGGTCACGTGGAGTCTGGCCGCCGGCCTGTTTCCCGCGTGGCACCCGGATTGGAGCGCGGCGTTGAGATGGGGGCTGGCGGTCGTCGCGTCATTGCTCTTCTTCACGTCGATTCTGCTGCATGAACTGTCTCACTCGCTCGTGGCAAAGGCGCGCGGGTTGCCGGTGCGCCGGATCACTCTCTTTCTGTTCGGCGGAGTGTCGAACATCGAACGCGAGCCGCCGACGCCAAAGACCGAATTCCTGATGGCGGTGGTCGGCCCCATCACCAGCATATTGCTGGGCATGATCTTTCTGGCGCTGGCGGCTTTCAGCGCAGCCACTTCGGGCATAACAGGCCAGGAGCCGGAGACGGTCGCGCGACAGTTCGGCCCGGTCACGACCTTGCTGGCGTGGCTGGGGCCGATAAACATCCTTCTCGGTTTGTTCAATCTGATTCCCGGATTCCCGCTCGACGGCGGGAGGATACTGCGCGCCGCGTTGTGGAGCGCGACGAAAGACCTGCGCAAAGCCACCGCATGGGCCGCCGGAGTCGGGCGCTTGACGGGTTGGATGTTCATCGCCGCCGGCGTCGCCATGGCTCTCGGCGCGCGATTGCCGTTCTTCGGCACCGGCTTGATCAGCGGATTGTGGCTGATCTTCATCGGCTGGTTCTTGAACAGCGCGGCCGTGAACAGTTACCAGCAGACCGTCGTCCGCGACCTGCTCGAAGACGTGCCCGTCTTTCGCCTGATGCGCCTCAACGTGCCGACGGTCGCGCCTACGCTCACCGTCAACCACCTCGTTTACGATTACGTGATGGGGGCTGATGAACGCGCCTTCCCCGTGATGGAAGGAGACCGCTTGGTCGGAATGGTCTGCCTGGAAGACATCCGCAAAGTCCCGCGCGAGGCTTGGGAGCGCGTGACCGTAGGCGAAATCATGACCGACGCCAATCATCTCGACACAGTCGCCGCGTCGGAAGACGTCGGCGACGCGCTAGAGAAATTGACGCGCCGCGACGTGGGCCAGGCGCCGGTCGTCGAAAACGGCCGCCTGGTCGGCTTGCTGCGCCGCCGCGACATTCTCAAATGGCTGGAACTGCAATCAGGCTTCGCATTCCCGAGGCCGAGCCGATAGGGTGACGGGGGGACAGGGCGACGGGGGGACAAAGGCGATAAAGAGGCGTCAAATCGCCCCGTCGCCCCGTCGCCCCGTCCCTCTTCAGCGTGGCCGCAACGTCATATAAACAGTGGAGCCTCGGCGATTGATGAGCAGAAGCAGTGGCTGCGAGCCAGCGCGAGAGAGCGCTGATTTCAAGTCTTCCACGGAGCGAACCGGCTGACGATTGACCTGATCGATCACGTCGCCCGGCTGCAGACCGGCTTCGGCCGCGGCGCCCGCCGGTTCGACGTCCGTGATCACCAATCCCTGCGCGCCGGCGCCGAGGCCCAGCCGCGCCGCCAACTCCGGCGTCATCGGAGTGACCGCCCATCCGAGACGCTCCTCGTCGCTCGAGCTGTCGCCTGGCGCGCTGGTAGGGCGACTGGTTGTCTGGTTCGCAAGCTCGTCGAGTGTGGCGCGCAATTGTTGTTCATGGCCGTCGCGCAAAATGGTGATCGTCACTTCAGCGCCTGGCCCGGCGCTGGCGATAACGTTGCGCAGGCCGTTGCCATCCTCGATCTGATTTCCGTTGATGACAGTGATCACGTCGCCCTGCTTCAAGCCCGCGCGCTCGGCCGGGCTTCCCCGCTCGACGTTGCTGACGATCACGCCTCGAACCTCCTTGAGTCCGAGATTCGCCGCCATGTCCGAAGTTATGGCCTGAGCGCCGACGCCCAAATAGCCTCGCCTGACCTTGCCGCCTTTTATCAACTGTTCGGCGACGCTGCGCGCCATATTCGCCGGGATCGCGAAGCCGATGCCGATGTTGACGCCTGTCGGCGAGACTATCTGCGAATTGATCCCAACAAGCTCGCCCGCCGTCGAAACCAGGCCGCCTCCGGAATTGCCCTGATTGATCGGCGCGTCTGTCTGCAGAAAGCTCTCGAAGCTGCCGTCGCTCAACCCCGTCGTGCGCCCCTTCGCGCTGATGATCCCGGCGGTAACCGTCTGGCCGATGCCGAGCGGATTGCCCACGGCCAGCACCACGTCGCCCACGCGCACGCGGTCGGAATCTCCCAGCGTGAGCATCGGCAGATCGTTCGCGCCGATCTTGAGCACGGCGAGGTCGCTGCGCGGGTCATCGCCTATGACCTTCGCGTCGTATCCGCGATTGTTCGCCATTTCGACTCTGATCTCTTCGGCGCCGTCGATCACGTGATGGTTGGTCAGAATGTATCCATCTTTCGTAATGATCACGCCCGAGCCGAGTCCTCTTTGAATCTGCCGGCGCGGCGGCGGCGCGCCGTATCGATCGCCGAAGAAGTCACGAAAAAAAGGGTCGTTGAAGAAGGGAAACTGCCGGGGGGCGCGCACCACCCGTTGAGACCGAATGGTCACGACCGCCGGCGCGACGGCGCTGACGACGTCGGCGTAAGAGAGGACAGCGCCCGCCCTTTCCGTAGGCCGCGCGGGAGGCAGAGAGACTTCGTTCCCGTCTCCGTTGCGGCAAGATTGCAGTATAAGAAGCGCAAGGACCGCCAGCGCTGCCCAAAACATCGACGTGTGATCTTCTTTGGCCCCAAACATTCTGACGCGCAATTTAAATTATCGGTGGCGGCGTGTCGGTACGATATGGCGCCGAGCGGATTCGGCCTCATACATAGCCCGTTCGCCTGACGAACAAAGGTGAATGGGACTTATAGGACTAATGGGACCTATAGGACGTCCTATTAGCCTTATAAGTCCCAGTTAGCCTCATTCACGTTAAGCCACGGTAATGAACACTTTTTGCTGAGCGTGTTGTCGCTCCTGTCTTCCGATCTCCCCGGTCTGAAATTTCTTGAACCAGAAGGGAGATGGATTATGAGGCGCTCAAAAAATCATGGCGCGAGCATTTACAAAGCGCTAATCGGATGCCTGCTATTACTAGCGCCGCAGCCCAGCGTAAGATGCCAGCAGCAAGGCCCCGACTCCGATCAGGATAAAAACGTCATCAGACAGCGCACCTCGCTCGTTGTCGTCAACGTCTCGGTCACCGACAAGCAATTCCGCCAGATCAGCGGTCTCAACAAAGAGCACTTTGAAATTTTCGAAGACAAAGTCCGGCAGGAGATCGAATTCTTCAGCGACGAGGACAAGCCGGCCAGCGTGGGCATTATCTTCGACCTGTCGGGAAGCATGAACAATAAGATGTCGCGCGCCCGTGATGCGATCAAAGCATTCATCGACACGTGTCATGACAAGGATGATTTCTTCCTGGTCGGCTTCAACGAGCGCGCCTCGCTACTGGCCGAGCTTTCAGACGGGCGGAACGTCCTCGACAGACTCTCGCTGGCCGAACCTCGCGGCCAGACGGCCCTCTATGACGCCGCGTATCTTGGCGTCGAAAAAGTCAAAGAGGGCCGCCACGACAAGCGGGCGATCCTGATCGTCTCGGACGGCCAGGACAACGCTTCTCGATACAACTACGGGGAGCTGAAGAAACTGCTCAAAGAAGCCGATGTGCAAGTCTACTGCATCGGCATCCTGGAAGAGGGCGCAGACGCCGGATCCGTTCTGGACAGGCAGGGACAGCTAATCCTGGAAGAACTCTCCCGCACGACCGGCGGCATGGCCTTTTTCCCTTCTTCATACTCCGAATTGGAAGATTCTGTCACGCGCATTGCGCTGACGCTGCGCCATCAATACAGCATCGGCTATGTCCCGTTTAATGAGCAGCGCGACGGCAAGTGGCGCAAGATCAAAGTCCGCATTAACGCTCCCAAGGGATTGCCGTCGTTGATCGTGCGGTCTAAAGAAGGCTATTACGCCACGCCCTGAGCCTCGAGGATTGCGGATTGCGGATTGCGGATTGCGGATTTA
>DATEMG010000746.1:0-6962 GCA_035275805.1 Blastocatellia bacterium | reverse complement strand
TGAACTTGCCGCCGAATTCGGCCTGGGCGACGGCGTGGTCGTCAGTTCGGGCGGCGGCGACAATATGATGGGCGCCATCGGCACTGGCAACGTTCGCGCGGGCGTCGTTACGGTCAGCCTCGGCACTTCGGGCACGATTTACGCGTGCAGCGAGCGTCCGGTCGTCGATCCGCGCGGCGAGATCGCGGCGTTCTGCGATTCGACCGGGCGCTGGCTACCGCTCGTCTGCACGATGAACGTCACGGTCGCCACCGAAATGGTGCGCGAACGGTTCAACCTCTCGCACGACGAGATGGCGCAGGCGGCGTCTGCGGTCCCGGCCGGCAACGACGGGTTGATGCTGATTCCCTTCTTCGAAGGCGAACGCACGCCGAACGTCCCCGACGGAACCGGCGTCTATTTCGGGCTGCGCGACAAGACTTTTTCGATCGGACATTTCGCGCGCGCTGCGATGGAAGGCGCGACGCTCGGATTGAATTACGGGCTGAACCGCCTGCGCGAACTCGGCGTAGCGCCGCGCGAGATTCGCGCCACGGGCGGCGGCGCGAAGAGCGCCGTCTGGCGACAGATACTGGCCGACGTCTTCAACGCAGAGGTCGTCTGCGTGGCGAATGAAGAGGGGGCGGCGGTCGGCGCGGCGGTTCAGGCGCTTTGGGCCTATCGCAAACGGGCCGGGCGACCGGAAAGCATCGAAAATCTCTGTGACCGTTACGTCGCCGTCGCCGAATCGACACGTGTCAAACCTGATCCCGAGCGCGTCAATCGCTACGCGCGGATGCAGGAAACGCACGACGGCGTCGTGCGAGATCTCGCGGCGTCGTTCACGGCGCATCGCCGTTTCATTACCAGCGGGATTGGGGAGTAGGCAGTGGGGAATGGGGAATAGGAGTCAAAGAAGTTACTCATCGATTCCCACTCCCCACTCCCCACTCCCCACTCCCCACTCCCCACTCCCAAAATTCTTCCGAGGAGGAAACCATGACTTCCATTTCACGACGCGATCTGCTCAAAACCGGCGCGCTCGCCGCGGCCGCAATTCCATCTGTCAATTTCGCGGCGACGGCCACGGCCGCGCCCGAAGAGGCCGACCGCTGGCTAGGATTGAAGATCGGCGTCGCCACCTACACCGTGCGCGAATTGCCCATTGAAGAGGCGATTAAAGCCGTGCAGCGAGTGGGGCTGAAATATGTCTCCATCAAGAACGTCAAAAACCACATTGACCTCTCTCACACGACCGAAGAGCGCAAACAGCGCGCGCAGATGTTCCGCGACGCCGGATTAGTACCGCTGAGCGTCGGGAACGTCGGGATGAAAAACGATGAGGCCGATATGCGCCGCGCTTTTGAATATGTCCGAGACGTAGGCGTTCCAACAATGGTTTGCTCGCCGGTTAGAGACGCGGGAGACCTCGACAAATGGGTGAAGACTTTGGATAAGCTGGTCAAGGAGTTCGACATCAAACTCGCCATCCACAATCACGGGCCGGAAGACAAGCAGTTCCCTTCTCCGTACGACGTGATGAAAGCCGTCGAAAAATATGACAAGCGCATCGGCCTCTGCATTGACGTCGGCCACACCGCCCGCGCCGGAGTCGACCCGGCGGTATCGATCGTTAAATGCCGCGAGCGCCTTTACGACGTGCATATGAAAGACATTTCCGCGCTCGGCGATCGAAATACGCCGATCGAAGGCGGACGTGGAATCCTCAATTCGAAATCAATTCTCGCGGCGCTGTTGAAAATCAGATATCAGGGCCTGGTCGGCTTTGAGTACGAAAAAGACGGCAAGGACCCCGTGCCCGGGTTGGCCGAATCAGTGGGCTATACCAAAGGCTTGCTAGCCGGCTTGAAATAGGGAAATCAAAAATGAACAAGAGAGTAATCTCTCTCATCGCCTGCCTCTACTTCTCAATCTCGTTCACTGTTATGTCGAGGCAAACCGGCGAACCGAAACAGCAACCCAAACGCATCGCCATCAAAGCCGGGCGGCTGATCGACACGAAGTCCGGCGCTGTCACAAACAACGCCGTCATCCTCATCGAAGGCGACAAGATCACCGCCGCGGGCCCTAACGTGGCGGTTCCCGCCGAAGTCGAAGTCATTGACCTGAAAGACAAGACAGTGACGCCGGGCCTGATCGATTGCCACACTCACATGACATTTCAGCCGGGCAATTATTACGAAGACATCTTCCGTAAAAGCCCGATTGACGTGGCCGTCATCGCGCACGTCTACGCGCGCCGCACGCTCGAAGCCGGATTCACCACCGTGCGCGACGTGGGCGCGGGAGAATTCATTGACGTGGCGCTGCGCAACGCCATCAACCGCGGAGATGTCGTAGGCCCGCGAATGCAGGTCGCCACCTTGACCGTAGGCGCAACAGGCGGACACGGCGACACGAACGGCTTCTCGCCCTATCTGAAATTCGGCGGCTTCTCCGGCCTCGCCGACGGCGTTGACGAAATTCGTAAGCTGATTCGCCTCGAGATCAAACACGGCGCCGATTTAATCAAGATCCTCGCGACGGCGGGCGTGCTCTCAGAAGAAGAATCGGTAGGCGCGCCGCAGTTTTCGCAGGAAGAGATGAACGCCGTAGTCGAAGAAGCCAAAATGTGGGGCAAGCGCGTAGCCGCCCACGCCCACGGCGCGGAAGGCATTAAGCGAGCCGTCCGCGCAGGCGTGACCTCGATCGAACACGGCAGCCTGATTGACGACGAAGGCATCAAGATGATGAAAGAGCGCGGGACTTATCTGGTCGCCGACATCTACAACGACGATTACATCCTGGCCGAGTTCTCAAAGCTCGGCTACCCCGACAAGATCATCGAGAAAGAGAAATTGGTCGGCCGCACGCAGCGCGAGAATTTCCAGAAGGCCGCGAAGGCCGGAGTGAAGATCGCTTACGGCACCGACGCCGGAGTCTATCCGCACGGATGGAACGCCAAACAGTTCGCTCATATGGTCAAGTGGGGTCTCACGCCTATGCAGGCGATTCAGGCTGCGACGATCAATGCGGCTGATCTGCTCGGCTGGAATGACAAGGTCGGAGTGATCGCGCCCGGCGCCTTCGCCGACATCATCGCGGTTGACGGCGACCCGCTGAAAGACGTCACCGAGCTTGAGCGGGTGAGGTTCGTGATGAAGGGCGGCGTGGTCTACAAAAAATAAGGAGGGCTGGCCTTGCGGAACCAGCCCCTCTTCCAAAGCTAATCTGACGACACAGTGGTCAATCACCTGGCCACAAATGCGTCGGTAAAAACGAGTCGCACTTTTACGTTCTCAACCTGCGCAGGCAACTCAGGAACTCGCCCCATGCCCCGATCAACGTATATGACGATCGCGGGATTGCCTCCATCACCCGGCCCAACACCCATGCCAATCACGCCTGCTCGTGACATCAGCTCTCGTTCGTGCCGCTCCTTCACCGCGGTGACGAGTTCCACTTCCTGAGGCAGCAGGCCATTTTCCGCCAGAGTCTCTATCGACGGTCCTTGTGTAGTGCCGGCGACGCTGACTCCCCTTCCAAGCGCGGCGCTGACCTGAGTGAGCACCTGGCCGATCGGGTTGCCTATGGTCGTAGTGCTGCTGCCCGCGAAGAGTAGGGCCACGGGATTGTGACTGCTGTCGCTTGTGACGATCAGAGAGCCGGAATCTCCGCCAGCGCTGAAGGTACTGCTGTTGATGACCACCTGATTAGTGAAACTGACGACAAATTTCTTTCCCTGCCCGCAACCTGCCTGGTACTGAACGCTGACGCTCGTATTGATCGAACCGATCGTCCCCGTGGTAACCCCGGTGGTGCGCCCGGCCTTTGTGACGCTCAGCCCTACAGACGGGGTCCTCACCACACTGCTTGGCATGCCGATGCCCTCGATATTCCCATTCGCATCCATCGCCCCCGGCCTGAGCTGCGCTATGGCGGCGTCGACATTCGACGGGCCGAGTTGCGGAGCGACAGTAAAGTCCGCCACGACAGTAGGAATTTGGCAGTTGTTATCGATCAGCCCCGGCTGCGAGATATCCTGGCCGACAATCGCATTTCCACTTAGTCCCACCACGTGGTTGTTACTGAGGACGTAATTGGTTGTGCCGTCGGTCACCAACGCCCCTAGTGTTCCGCTACAGCAGAACCTCTTGGTACTGTCGTTGACGTTGCCGCCGGAGACTCCGAAGTTGAGGTTACGTCCCCGAAAGTTGCCTCCGCCTTGCGCAGAGCCTTTATCAATCAACCTGGGTGAACTCAAAAACAGAGTGAAAGCTACAAGAATAAGCAGGCGTATACCTAGACGCATTACGAACTCCTTTCGTTGGTAGCGCGCAACGCGGGCGTGTCGCGTATGCATTCGTAGATTGGTTATGAAAGAAATCGTTGTATCGCGGCTATCGATCAGACTTACGGCGATTACAACGCACAAGGTGGAAGCGCTGATTTTCTAACCTTTTCCGCGCGATAAGTCAATTGCCGTGGAATTTCCAATTGAAGTGGAATAGACTGCCTCATCCCACATCATTCCCGATTTCCCGATTTCCCGATTTCCCGATTTCCCTACATCCCGAGCACCTCCCCTCACGCTCACCCTCATACTCGGAGGAGGCGGAATTGATCTGCAAAAACTTGATTCATAATCACGGAGGCAATACATGCTCGGTCGAAGAATCAAACTCATTCTATTGGGCTTCATGGCAGTGGCTTTTCTCCTTTCGGTTTCTGCTCAGAATCCGTCTCAACAAAAAGACAGCAGCTATCTTCCAGTGGACATCAAGGAGCCGTTTGCGACGATAATGGCGCGAATGAAGGCGGCCAAGCAGGCGATCATGCAGCGTCAGATGGCGCTGCTCAACGAACGCTACGACCTCTCCAAACGGGTCTCGGACGAGGTCAAGATGACGCGGGGCAAGCCCATACCAGTCGGGCCGGCGGCCAGACTCACCGGCGGTCTCACCTGGGAAGCTTTGGGCGCCATGTCGCCGGATGAGATCAGGGAGAAGGACCTATTCCCGAAGGGCTTTCTGCCGCTTCCCCATCCCAATCACCCCGAAGGCGGAATGGTCTTCCCGAAGATGATGATTGATGAACTTATCAAAATGGGAGAGGGCAATCGGCTGGAACGATTCGATCTGGATTTCGACCTGCCAGAACATTTTCTGCCGGAGTTCCCGCCGGCAATGTTCCTGACCACGCGGCCTGACCTGGGAGACGTCTCGCAAGGCAAGGTTGTCACGCTGGATAATCTCAATGAGATGTTCAACGGCGTTCTCAACCCGAAACAGCTCGAAGGGCTACGCCTGCTCCTAACCCAATTCCCTCAACAACAATTCAACATCACGGAGGATCGCCGGACGGAAAGGCCGAGCCGCGGCGTAACTTGCCTGGATTGCCACGTCAACGGCCATACCAACGGGGGAACGCATCTGGTGGGCGACATCCGCCCGCAGGCCCACCGGCGGCGGATAGACACTCCCACCTTGCGTGGAGTCAATATCCAGCGCCTCTTCGGCTCGCAGCGCGCGTTGCGATCGGTCGAGGACTTCACCGAGTTCGAGCAGCGAGCCGCCTACTTCGACGGCGATCCGGTCATCGCCACCAAGAAAGGCGTCAATCCGTTGGAGCGCGGAAGTCAGGTTCATTTCATGGCAGAGATGCAGGAACTGTTCGATTTTCCGCCCGCGCCGAAACTAAATATCTATGGGCGGCTCGACTCGTCGAAGGCCAGCCAGTCGGAGGCGCGCGGCGAGGCTCTCTTCTTCGGCAAGGCAAACTGCGCCGTCTGCCACATACCGCCTTACTATACCGACAACCTGATGCATAACCTGAAAGTGGAGCGCTTTTACAAGCCGCAGTGGGTCAACGGAATGGTGGCCACGGCGCAGGGGCCGATCAAAACATTTCCGCTGCGCGGCATAAAAGAGTCGCCGCCTTACTTGCATGACGGCAGGCTGCCGACGCTCGAAGACGTGGTGGAGTTCTTCAATCTGATCCAGGAATTGAAGCTGAGCAAGCAGGAGAAGGCCGATCTGGTCGCATTCCTGCGGGCGCTGTAAAAGACTCATAGGCGCCACAGGCGTGTCTTCGTCGCGGAGCGACGGTTTGAACTTAGGCCGGCGTTTCAACGCCGGTTGGGGGGGGGGTAAACGATTATCAAGTCGCGGAGCGACGGTTGATATGGTTGTGAGTTCGTCGTGTGATCCAAACGTCTTTTCTTCGCATCCTTCAACCGTCGCTCCGCGACTGGGGATTTCTCCCACACTCGGCGCCGGCGTTAAAACGCCGGCCTAAACTCAACCGTCGCTCCGCGACGAAGAAAAAATCAGTACGCTGATCTGATAACCGCTCTTGGTTCACGCTCCTTGACGGGTTCCTGATTTAACGTGGCGCCTCCGCTCAAAAATTCAAAACCACACGCCCCAACACGCGTCCATTTTTCATTTCGTCGAGCACGGAACCAACTTCAGTAAACGCTCGCGTCTCGGTCCTGCATTTGACCTTGCCCTCAGCCGCAAGTTGCAAGACTTCGCGCAACTCCTCGCGCGAACCGACCGCCGACCCGACAATTCGGTATTCGCCAGAAACCACGGCCACGGTAGAGAGTGGAACCGGTTCGGGCGCCATCCCGACAATCGCCAGCGTCCCGGCTTTTCTGATCGAACGCAGCGCGGCCTCGTAAGCGGCGCGCGAACCCGAGGTCACCATCACTACGTGCGCGCCGCCGCCCGTGGCCTTCTTGATCTCTCGGTAGGCCTGGGTCGTCGCGGCGTTGACGGCGACGTCGGCGCCGCATTCCCGCGCAAGTTCCAGTTTGTCGTCGGCCACATCGACGGCGATGACTTCCGCGCCATTCGCCTTCGCGAGCTGGATCGCCAGATGACCGAGTCCGCCGACGCCGAAAACGGCGACCTTCTGACCGGCCTGCGCGCCGGACTTTTTCATCGCGCTGTGAACCGTCAGCCCCGCGCAGAGCAGTG
>DATEMG010000745.1:0-19812 GCA_035275805.1 Blastocatellia bacterium | reverse complement strand
CGACTGGGCGATTTGAAGGTCGCCCAGTCGCCCCGTCCCCCAGTCGCCCCGTCCCCCAGTCATGGAGTTTGTGGTGTCTGCTCTCTTTCAGCGACTCGAAGAGAATGAAAATTTTCAGCGGCTTGTGGCCGAGGCGCGCGCCGGGAGACGTCTGCTCCGCATCGCCGGTTTGGGGAGCGGCGCGAAAGCTTTGGCGCTCGTCGCGCTGCAACGGGCCGTCGGCCGGCGCCTGGTCGTGGTCAGCCTGAGAGACAGCGATCTGGAAGACCTCGAACGAGACCTGCGGTTTTTCTACTGCAATCTCCATGACCGCGCGGAGTGCGAGAACGAAATCTTCATATTGCCCGCTTCGGAATCCGACCCATACAGCGGCGCGTCGCCGCACGCCGAAATACTCGAACGGCGCGCTCTGGCGTTGTGGCGGTTGGCCGCCGGCGCTGGCGACGTCGTAATGCTCACCGCCCGGTCGTTGATGCGGCGGTTCGTCGCGGTCGAAGAGATCAGGCAGGCGACAGTCGCTTTGCGCGTCGGTGAGGAATTGCCACTCGATTACCTGATCGAGCACCTTGCCTCGGTCGGCTACGTGCGTTCGGACCCGGTCGGGAGCGTCGGCGAGTTCTCTTCGCGCGGAGGGATTCTCGATTTTTATTCGCCGAGCGGAAGCCTCACGCGAGACGGGCGCGCGGTCAATCCGGTCCGCGTCGAATTTTTCGGCGATGAAATCGATTCCATCCGCGAATTCGACCCCGAGACGCAGCGCTCGATCCGCGCAGTCGAAGAAACGCTGATCACTCCGATGCGCGACGAGCGCGCCGGCGCGGCTGACTTCAGACGATGGGCGAAACTCGCGCGCGAGCGCTGGGGGGACGAGCGGTATGAACGCGCGCTGCGCGACCGCACTGCTTTCGCCGACGAGGGCGAAGAGTTTCGAGGTTGGGAATACCTGATGCCGCTCGCCCGCCCGTTGGCCGCTTCGGTCTTCGATTATCTACGCGACGCCGTCCTCGTGGTAGACGAGCCTGCCGAGGTCGAGAAACAGATTCGATCAACCCTCGAAGAATTGCAGCGCGGATACGAACGCGCTGAGGCTGTGGACGAGCTGGCGCTTGAGCCGGACAAACTTTTCTTGACGCCTGACGAGTTGCGCGGTCGGACGGGGGAGCTTCCACGCATAGAGCTGCGGTTGTTGGGAAGCGCCGCGCTGGCTTTCGAGGAAGAGTTGGCGACTGAAGATGTCAGTGTCGTTCGTAGTCCCGGCCTCAGCCGGAACGACTCGGATCCTGCGTCGCCGCCTGAAGGCGGAACTACGAACCTTGCGTTCATCAACCGAGAACCGTCGGCCCCGCTGTTTCTTTTCCCGCCCGAGTCGACGACGACTGAGGTAGAGATAACTTCGCGCGCCGTGCGCCGGTGGCATGGACGTTTCGGCGATCTCGCCGCTGAACTCAAGCGGCAATCGGCTTCCGGCTATCAAACCGTCCTCGTCCTGCCGAGCAGCGGCGTCGCCGACCGCATCAGCAAGGCGCTCAACGAGTATGATGTGTTTGGCGCGGCGAGCGTCATCGTCGGCGACCTCTCCGCCGGCTTCGCCCTGCCGCAATCGGCACTCAACATTTACACCGAAGGCGACATTTTCGATGAGGCGGTTCACGGGGCCGAGAGGCCTGCGAAAACGAAGCGGTCGCACGCCGCCTCCTTCCTCTCCGATTTCCGCGACCTGAAGATCGGCGATTACGTCGTACACATCGACCACGGCATAGGCCAGTTCCAAGGGCTGCTTCAGTTGGACACTTCCGGCCCGGAAACCTCGGCTGAAGTCTACGCGCGGATGATCGGCGAGGCGCCCAAGAACGACGGCCGTGGCAAGCGCGAGTTTATGCTGTTGACTTACGCCGACGGCGCGAAGCTTTACGCGCCGGTCGAACGACTCGACCTGGTCCAGAAATATTCCAGCGGCGAGATGAGCGCTCCGGCGCTGGACCGTTTGGGGGGAATCGCGTGGCAGAAGACTAAGGCCCGAGCCAAACGCGCGATGCGTGACATGGCCGAGGAGTTGTTGAAACTTTACGCCGAACGCAGGCTGGTCAAGGGCTACGCATTCAGCGGCGACACGCCCTGGCAGCAGGAGTTCGAATCGGCCTTCCCTTACGAACTGACGCCCGATCAGACGACGGCCATCGTCGACGTGAAGGGCGACATGGAGCAGCCGACGCCTATGGACCGCCTGCTCTGCGGCGACGTTGGATACGGCAAGACCGAGGTCGCGATGCGCGCCGCCTTCAAGGCCGTCATGGACGGCAGGCAGGTGGCGGTGCTCGCCCCGACGACGGTGCTCTCCTACCAGCATTATCAAACTTTCCGCTCGCGCTTCGCCGCCTTCCCGGCGCGCGTAGAGCTGCTCTCGCGCTTTCGATCGCCGAAGGAGCAGAAGGAGGTCGTTGAGTCGGTAGAGTCGGGCGCGGTGGACATTCTGATCGGCACGCACCGCGTGTTGTCGCGCGACGTGGCCTTCAAGGAACTCGGCCTGGTGATAGTCGACGAGGAGCAGCGGTTCGGGGTCGCGCACAAAGAGCGTTTGAAGCGTATGAAGAAGCGCGTGGACATCTTGACGATGAGCGCGACGCCGATCCCGCGCACGCTCAACATGTCGCTGCTCGGAATGCGCGACATGTCGATCATCGAGACGCCGCCACGCGACCGGCTGGCGATCCAGACCAATGTCGCTCCGTTCGCAGAAAACATCATCCGCAGCGCGATCGAGCAGGAGTTGCAGCGCCAGGGGCAGGTCTTCTTCGTTCACAACCGCGTCGAATCGATCGTCACGGTGGCCGACCTGATACGCCGCATCGTCCCTCAGGCGCGAATCATCGTCGCTCACGGCCAGATGGGCGAAAAAGAGATGGAGCAGGCCGTGCTCGATTTCGTCGATTACCAATACGACGTGTTGGTCGCCACGACGATCATCGAGAACGGCATCGACATCCCGCGCGCCAACACGATCGTTATCAACCGGGCGGACGCTTACGGGTTGTCGCAGCTCTACCAACTGCGCGGGCGCGTCGGGCGCTCGAACCGCCGCGCTTACGCCTACCTGCTCATCCCATCCGACCAGGAATTGTCGCCGATCGCCAGGAAGCGGTTGGCCGCGATACGCGAATTCTCCGACCTAGGCGCGGGCTTCCGCATCGCCGCGCTCGACCTTGAGCTGCGCGGCGCCGGCAACCTGCTGGGCGGCCAGCAATCGGGCCACATCGACGCCATCGGATTCGATCTATACACGCAGATGCTCGAACGCACCGTCCAGGAACTTCGCGGCGAGGAGATCGTGGAGGAGACAGGCGCGCAGTTGAACCTGGCCATAGACACGCGCATCCCCGACGATTACATAGCCGACATGAGCCAGCGGTTGCGCACTTACAAACGCATCGCCTCGGCGCGCTCGGACGAAGAGTTGAACCGCATCAGCGAAGAGGTCTCAGATCGCTACGGGCGATTGCCGATGTCGGTAGAGAATCTCTTCGGTTTCGCACGCGTTCGGCGCGAGGCCGAACGTTTGGGGATCATTTCGATCGACCGGGTTGGCGAAAACCTCGCCGTCAAACTCGGCGAAAAGGCCCGCGTCGAACCGGGCAATCTGCTCAAGTTACTGGAAGAGAATAAATCCGCGAGCTTCAGCCCGACCGGCGTATTAAAAATTAAGATGGTGGGCGCGGGCGACGATTTGTTAGCCGACAGGGTCTTCACCACGCTCGGCGAGATTCTGAGCCGGCTGCAGAAATCATAGCGCCGCTGTGGACCGGATAGAGCGACGGGGGGACGGGGGGACGGGGCGACGGGGAGAAACGGAGAAGAAGAGACAGAACGTTGGGCTTGCCTTTGGCGCCCCGTCGCCCCGTCCCCCAGTCGCCCCATCGCCCCGCTCTGTGGCAAAACCGTTCGCCTTGCGGACGAACTGGCCGCGGCGTACAATTTGCCCTCAAAATCTGAGTCATCCCCGCACGGACAAATACGACTATGCGAGTCAAACTAACGGCGCTTGCTATCTCTGTGATCTGTTGCGCTTTCTGCGCTTGCAGGTCGGCTAAATCATCGTATTCGGGGTATTCAGATTCTCAGGATGACAACTCTCCGGTAATAGCCGACGTCAACGGGGAGGCGGCGCGCAAGGCGTCCTTCGAACGCTTCGTCAAATCGCGCCTGTCAGACTTCACGGAGCAGAGCGAGCAGAGCCAGGAAGAAAACGATAAGCAGCGCAGCCAACTGCTGGACGAATTCCTCCAGCGACAGTTGATCATACAGGAGGCGCGAAAAAACAACATTGAGCCCACCGACGACGAGATTCGCCGCGCGCTTGAAGAGCAACACAGGCAGGCCAACTCGAAGGGGGCCGATCAGAACCAGACGACTCTTGAAAGAGGTGAACGCTACGCCGAGATATTCAACGACCTGCTCATGCTCAAATACCAGGCGGAGTCGCTCAAACTCAAAGATGTAAGTGTGACTCCGCAAGAGGTCGAGGACTATTACAGACGGAACGCCGAAAGCTATCGGGGGAGGTCCGGTTTCCTGGTGCGTGAGATCCGCGTGTCCCAAGAAGATCAGGCGCAGAGACTTTACCGGCAGGCCTTGGCCAAGCCCGCAGATTTCGCCGTGCTGGCGAAAGATAATTCCGAATCGCCGACGGCCGTCAACGGCGGGTTGATGGATTATGAAGCGCAGCGCCTCCCGCAAGTGCTCGAGCAGGCGATCACCCCTCTTAAAATCGGCTCGATCAGCAGAGTGGTGAAGTCAAGTTACGGATTCCACATCTTCAAACTGGAGCGCCGCGCGGAGCCTGTGCCACTCGACAAGGCGCGAAAAGAGATCGAAGACAAGCTGTTGAGCGAGAAGAATCAGAAACTGATTGACGATCTCAATAAGCGTTTGCTGGCCCGCGCCAAGATCGGAATTTATCGCGACCGCCTCGGATTTAATTATGTGGGGAGCTTGTGACCTCTGACTGTCACGCAAGTATTTCGTCCCCGCCCGTTCCTTGATGGTGTGTCTTTTAACTGTTTCCGAGGAGTCAACCATGTCGCCTTGCGACGCTGCGGAAACGATGAAGACTCGCCACGTATAACGGTTACTACGTGGAGCGTTTTCGGAGGAGATATTTTCTATGAATAAAAGATTGATTAACGTTGCCCTGTTGCTGGGGATCGCGTTGCTGGGGGCGAACGTCGCCTGGGCTCAGGAAGGCGATGTGAAGCCGATCGATGAGGTCATCGTGCGAATCAACTCGGGCGTGATCATGCGCTCGACCTACGAGTCCGCGCTGCGCGAGTTGCTCGAAGAGTTGAAGAAAAAGTACAGCGGCGAAGAGTTGGAGAAGCAATTCAACGACTATAAGCCGCGCATCCTTGACGACCTGATTAACAATCAATTGCTCGCGCAACGCGCCAAAGACCTCTCGATCAATGTCGACGCCCAGGTTAGCCAGCAGATACTGCGGTACATGAAGGATACCAACTGCGACTCGGACAAATGCCTCGAACAGAAGATGCGCGAGGCTGGTTTAGACATGGATGAGTTCAAACGCATTCTCGGGGATAATTTCTCCACGAGGGCGGTGTTGGGGCAGGAAGTTTACGGCAAGATCTTCAGGTCTCTGACCGAGAAAGAGAAGCGCGAGTTTTACGAAAAGAACAAACAACAGTTATACGCCGAGCCTGCTGAAGTCAAGCTCAGCAACATCTTCATCGCTTTCGGCAAAGATCAAGACCAGGCGCTCGCGCGCGCAAAAGAGATAGTGGTCCAGGCGCGCGCCGAGGCCGTAGATTTCAAAACCCTGGCGCAGAAATACACCGAAAGCGAGGCGGGCGCAAAGGACCCGTCTTTGGGCACGTTCAAGGTTCCCGACCTCAAACCCGAAGTCAAAGCCGTCGTGGAGAACGCCAAGGCGGGCGAGGTCACCGACCCGATCAAACTCGAAAATGGCTATTCGATCTTCCACGTCGATGAGCGCAAAGAACAGAATCAGTTGCCATTCGAGGATGAACGCGTTCAGAACTCCATCGGAAACGCGCTGGTCGAGCAGCACGGGAACGAGGAAGTCGATGCGTACTTGACCAAACTCCGCAACGACGCGTTCATCGAAATTGACGCGCGTTACCAGTTCGAAAATTCAAAAGTGAAGTCGGCGCAGATCAAACGCGTCCCCTTTTCCGACGAAAACGAAAAGAAGAAGATAAAGAAGGATAAGGAGAAAGAGAAGAAGGAGAAGGAGAAGGCGGCTCAAGCGCCGAAGCCCGCAGCCGACAATAAACCGTGAGTTTTGCCGGTTCTCTGTTTTTATTTTTCCCGGGATTTTTTCTATTGTTTAGGGCGAGCCGCGTGGGCTATAAATTCCGCCTATGGAAAAAATCTTCATCCGTGATTTCGCCCCTAATCAGACAATTAGCACGACCTTCCTGGTCAAATCGAAGGAACTGCGAAATAAGAAGACCGGGGGGCAGTTTGCTCTCATTACGCTTTCGGACAAGTCCGGCGACATCACGGGACAGTGGTGGGACAATTTTGAAGACACGATAGACACCTTCGACCGCGACGACATAGTTTTTGCGCGCGGATTGGTAACCGTCTACCGCAACCATCTCCAACTTTCGATCCACAGGATGCGGCTCTGCCAGGAGCGCGAATACAGCCTGACCGATTACTTCCCCACCACCAAATACGACGTCGATGAGATGTTCGCCGAGTTGATGGCCATCGTCGGCGAATTCAAAAACGAATATCTGCGCCGCCTGCTTCAGAGCATCTTCGCTGATGAAAACACGGCGCGTAAGTTCAAAAAGGCGCCGGCGGCGAAGACCATGCACCACCCTTACCTCGGCGGCCTGCTGGAACACTCGCTCTCGCTCGTCAAGCTCTGCCGCAAAGTGGGCGCCCATTACGACGGCATTGATACCGACCTTCTGCAGACGGGCGCCGTGCTGCACGATTTCGGAAAGATCGACGAGCTGGCTTACGACCGCGCCTTCGGCTACACGGACGATGGCCAGATGATAGGCCATCTGGTGATGGAGACGATCATGGTGGCCGACCACATCAAACAGATTCCCGGCTTCCCCGACGACCTGCGACGCCACCTGTTGCATATGCTGCTCGCGCATCATGGCAAGCTCGAATACGGTTCGCCGAAATTGCCCTCGACGCCCGAGGCCTTAATGCTGGCCTATCTGGACGACCTCGACTCGAAGGTCGAGGCGATGATGAGGCTGATCGCCGAGCCTCAGATCGAAGGCGATTGGACGCGTATGTCGCCCATGTTCGAGCGCCCGATTTACCGCCGCCGCACGATAGAACGGCTCGCGCAGGCGAAGGCGGTCGCCGAGGACAATCAGGCGAAGGCCGCCGCCGCCGCATTGTCGCAGACGGAAAAGAGCGACGTCGCGCAGCGCAAACAACCGGCCCATCCCGACAGTTTCAACACGCCGTTCGAGCAATTGTCCGATTTGTTCAAAGGCCAGGAACAGAAGTGACAAAATTCAATCGAATACGAACCCTTCCGCCCCTGTTCTATCAACCATGTCTGTGAATGCGGCGTCTCCATTTTAATTCCGCCGGGGAAGCTCACTTTCTATTCAAGATTATCAGTGATTCGGTTTACTTGATTGGAGCCCTCGCTTCGTGCAAGCTATTGCCTCTCTCTCAACGCTCAAATATCTCGAATGTGAATGACTAGGAGGCCGCAACTTTCATCATGATTTCAGGAATTCTTCTGGCCGCTGGCGAATCGAGCCGGATGCAGGGCGCGTTCAAGCCGCTGCTGAAATGGGGCAAGCGCACGGTCATCGGCGAATGCATTCATCAGATGCGCAACTCGCAACTGGCCGAAATTTTCGTTGTGCTGGGACACCGCGAGATGGAGATCAGACAGACTCTCGCGGGCTCCGGCGTGCAGTATGCGATCAACGAGCATTATCGGCGGGGCATGCTCTCCTCAATCAAAACCGGTCTGACTCTACTCAGCCCGAATGAAGACGCCGCGCTGATCGCGCTTGTAGACCAGCCGATGATCACCAAAGAGATCATCAATACTCTGATCGACGATTTCGCCGCGAGCGGAAAAGGCGTGGCGCTCCCGACTTACGAGGGAAAGCGCGGACATCCGGTCATCATAGCCGCTAAATATTTCGACGACATCATGCGACTGGACGAGGACTCCCCGGAAGGTCTGCGCCAATACATAGACGGCCGCCGCGGCGACACGCTGGAAGTCCCGGTATCTACGTCTGCGGTGATAGAAGACATCGACTTGCCCGAAGATTACGAGCGGCTCAGCAAGCGCGTTAAACCCCTTTACGAATTTCACAAGTGGCATCCGTGAGCGGGGAATGGGGAGTGGGGAGTGGGGAAAGATGCGCCCTCCTATTCCCCACTCCCTATTCCCCACTCCCTAGTCCCAAATTCTATGGCTTATTCAGACCTGCGCGAATTCATCAAGGTTTTAGAGAAGAACAAGGAACTCAAACGCGTCTCGGCTCCGGTCTCGAGCGATCAGGAGATCACCGAGATCACCGACCGCGTCTCCAAATCGAAAGAGGGCAACAAGGCCTTGTTGTTTGAAAACGTGGACGGCGGATCGATCCCCGTTCTGATCAACGCGTTGGGGAGTCGCAGGCGGATGGAGTTGGCGCTCGAAGTCTCGAGCGTCGAAGACGTCGCCGCGCGTTTGACCGAATGGCTCGATTTCAAATCTCCCGAAGGCTTGCTCGAGAAGGTGAAGATGTTGCCGAAACTGGCCGAGTTGGGCAAATACTTTCCGCGCGAAGTAAAGTCGGGGCCGTGCCAGGAAGTGGTCAAACGCGAAGGCGAATTTTCGTTGTTCGACTTTCCAATCTTGAAATGCTGGGAAGCCGACGGGGGCCGCTTCATTACCTTCCCGATGGTCTTCACGCGCAACCCGCGCACTGGCAAGCGCAACTGCGGGATGTACCGGATGCAGGTTTACGACGAAAAGACCACCGGGATGCACTGGCAGATTCACAAACACGGCGCGGCGCACCACCGCGACCAGGAGAAGCGTGGCGCGGACCGGATGGAGGTAGCCGTGGCGATCGGCGCCGAGCCGATCACGAATTTCGCCGCGACCTTGCCGCTGCCAGACGACCTCGACGAGATGATTTTCGCCAGCTTCCTTCGCGAAAAGCCAATCGAGATGGTAAAATGCGTCTCGATCGATATGGAAGTTCCGGCGACCGCCGAGATCGTGCTCGAAGGTTACGTAGACCCGGCGGAGCGAAAGATCGAAGGGCCGTTCGGAGATCACACGGGCTTCTACACTCTCGAAGAGCCTTACCCGGTCTTCCACGTCACGGCAGTCACCCACCGTAAAAATCCGATCTATCAAACGACGATCGTGGGGCGCCCGCCGATGGAAGATTGCTGGATGGGCTGGACTATCATCCGCGTCACGCTGCCAGTGCTCAAGCGCCAGTTACCCGAGATAGTGGACATGAATCTGCCGTTCGAGGGCGTCTTCCACAACCTGATGCTGGTCTCGATCCGCAAACAGTACCCCGGCCATGCGCGCAAGATAATGAACGCGATCTGGGGATTGGGGCAGGCGATGTTCACTAAATGTATCGTCGTCGTCGACGAAGACGTGAACGTGCAAGACCCGGCGGAGGTGGTCTGGAAAGTTCTGAACAACATCGATCCAGAACGCGACATTCAATTCATGCTGGGGCCTGTAGACGTGCTCGACCACTCCGCGCGGCATACCGGCTTCGGGTCGAAGATGGGCATCGACGGCACGCGCAAGTGGAAGGACGAAGGCTTCGACCGCCGCTGGCCCAAAGAGAACAGCACCAGCGACGAAGTGAAGCGAATTGTGGATGAGAAATGGAAGAAATTGGGGCTTTAAGAGAAACTGTAGATTTCCTCCTCGCAATCCAACAACAACCACGCCGCGCCGCAAGATAAAATTCATTTCAAGAAATTCTTCTCTATTTGCCGTAAAATAGGCGTGCTCCCGGACGTTAAACGCACAACGTTGGGACATAGGCTTTGCCACAGAGCCGCAGAGAAGATTGGGGAGAAAGGCTTTCCTCTAGATCTTTCTGGTTTTCCTGCGGTGTCTGCGGTGTTTGCGGTGGCTACTATGCGATTCACCAGATATTCCAAATGGACGGGCCAGAGTTGGGACGACATCAGCCTGGAAGAGTTGATGGAAGCGCTCAGCGATCACCTTCTGCGCAGCGGATTCGAGGACCAGTTCCGGCGGCATTACCGGCGGTGGGCGCAGGATTGGGGATACGACGATTTCGACGATCTCGACCCTGACGACGCGCTCGAACGTTTGCGGCAGGCGATCCGCGATGCGCTGCGCGATTCCGGCCTGCTCGACGAGGAGCAATACAACCAGCTCTTCGATGAAGAGGGCAATGCGCGCGACCATCGGCTGGAGGAGTTGATTGACCGGCTGATTCAGCGGCTGTTGCAGGAAGGCTATCTGAACGCCGTTGGCGACCAGGAGGAGCTTGAAGGACTCCTGGGCCAGGACGGCCAGGCGCGGCGCGCGCGTCAAAACAACCAACAGCGGCCCGGCGAGACCGGGAACTACAAGAAGCCCAACATCAAATTCGAGATCACGGAGAAAGGGACCGACTTCCTCGGCTACAAGACGCTCAAGAACCTGATGGCCAGTTTCGGCAAGTCGTCGCTCGGACGTCACGACACCAAATACCTGGCGACGGGCGTCGAGGCTTATGAATCTTCGAAGCCCTACGAGTTCGGCGATGCGCTCAACCTGGACGTGACGGCGACGATGCTTAACGCAATAGCGCGCGACGGTCTTAAGCTCCCGCTCGACCTCGACTATAAGGATTTGATGGTATGGCAATCGGAGTATCAGTCGTCGTGCGCGACGGTATTGATGCTCGATTGTTCGCATTCGATGATCCTGTACGGCGAGGACCGGTTCACGCCGGCCAAACGCGTCGCGCTGGCGCTCGCGCATCTGATCCGCACGCAATATCCAGGCGACAGTCTGCGGCTCGTGCTCTTTCACGACTCGGCGGAAGAGGTTCCGGTCGCCCAACTGGCCGGCGTGCAGGTCGGGCCGTATCACACGAACACCTGCGAGGGGTTGAAGCTGGCGCGGCGAATCCTGATGTCGCAGAAGAAGGACATGCGGCAGATCATTATGATCACCGACGGCAAACCCTCGGCGCTGTTCATCGACGGCGACCGCCATCGCGAGCGCGTAGGCGACGGGACCGGACGCAAGCTTTATAAAAACTCGATGGGACTCGATTCTATGATAGTGGATGCGACGCTCAGCGAGGTCGCGCATTGCCGGCGCTCCGGCATCATCGTCAACACCTTCATGTTGACTGACGATTACTACCTGGTGGAGTTCGTCAAGCGAATGACCGAGATCGCCCAGGGCAAGGCGTATTTCACGACCAGCTTACGCCTCGGCGAATACGTGATGATGGATTTTATCAAGCGCAAAACGAGCAGGGTGAAGTGAGGCCTGATTTCTTGATGCCAAATCTCCTCAGAAAAATCATGAGCACGCATCGCTTCCGGCGCGCGGGCTTCAAAAAAAATTTCCCAATAGAGGTCATCTGCGTCGGGCTATTGCTGTCGTCGCTCGTTTACGTCGCGCCGCTTTTCTTCAAGCGTTCGAGTTCTCCGTCGGCGGCGCAAACGCTCCTGGATCGTCACGCGCGGTTGCGCGGGGCGCTGGATGGCAATGATCAGGCAGGGGCCGAATCGCTGCTCCGCGGGATGATGGCGAACGACCCCGACGCGTTCGCGCGAAACAATTATGATTATTTACTAGCGCGGTTGCTGCAGAACAGGCAGGCAGGGGCCGAGGCCGGCACGCTCTTTTTGCGCGTCGTCAACCGCAATTCACCGCTTGCGGGGTACGCGCTGTGGCATCTGGCTGAACTTGCGCGCGGCAGAGGCGCTTACACAGAAGAGCAGAAGCTGCTCGGGAGATTCATTTCGCAGAGCGGCGATCATCTGCTGCGCGAACGGGCGATCGAGCGGCTCGCGGAGAGTTGTTTCAAGACCGTCCAGTACCAGAACGCGATTGACGCGCTGCAAATACTGCCTCGGCCCGATCGCGCCGCGCGGGCTGCGATCGGCGAGGCGCAACTCGCGATGGGGCGGACGACGGATGCGCGCCGGACATTCGAAGCCCTGCTCGCAAACGGCTCATTGGATGACGCCTCGCTGCGAGCATGCGCGGGACTTGATCGGATCGATGCGACCACGCGGAACGCGCTGACCGAAGCCGAGGCGCAGCGCCGCGCCGGCGTTTACCAATTCAACCGCAGCTTCGCCGCCGCGCGGCGACACTACCTGACCCTGATCAACAATTTCCCGGAGAGCGCGAAGCGCGCCGAGGCGCTGTTTCAAATCGGGCGCGGCTATTTCCTCGATAACGATTTCGTCGAATCGGCGAAATGGTACGAGCGCGCTTACGACGAGTTTCCGCGGACGGAAGAGGGCGAACAGGGCTTCTATTACGTCGGGCATTGTTACCAATATCTCGGCGACACAGACCGCGCGATCGCCCGCTACGAAGCTTTTCTGAGAAAGTACCCGAAGAGCGACTATTACGGTTACGCGCATCTGAACGCGATCGACACGCTGCGCTCGGCGGGACGGCTGGAAGATGCGCTCGCCTGGGCCGCGCGCGCGCAGGCCAACGGGAACGATGCTTTCACCGTCGTGAGCGGCCTGTTTCAGGAGGCCAAAATCAGACTGACGCAGGGCGATTACGGCCTGGCCCTCGCCCGTTTCACGGCGCTCAGGTCTCGCAATCTTAATGTGCGAGGATTGATCGCGACGACCAATGCGCCCGAAGTCGCGTTCATGCGCGCCTACTGCCTGGAAAAACTCGGAAGGTTCGATGAGGCGGTCAACGAATATCTGGCCCTGCCCGAATTGCGCGAAGGCGCCGCCGGCTATTACGGCCACCGCGCGAGCGAAAGGATGCGCGACCTCAGCGCAAACCCTCGCGCCGGGGTCCTGCTGGCGGTCAGGCGCGACGGGTTCCTAACTCAGGCGCGCGCTGCCTGGGCGCAAGGCGCGGCCGAGGCGGCGAAATCGGCGGCCAATCAGGCGCTGCGCTTAGCGATTGGCGCATCTCATCGCGACGAAATGCTGAAAATCCTCCGCGGGGCTTATTCGAAATTGCCAGGATACCAGCTTCCGAAAATACCAATCCAGGAGGTCGGGCGAACCGCTCCCATCGAATCCAGGGCGGCGACGCCCTCGGACGCCAGCCATCAGACAATTGCTGGAGAACTGCTCTTCCTGGGACTGTATGACGAAGGCTCTCAGGAGTTGTTGCAAACTCCGGCAGCGAAGTCCGATTACGTCGTCGCGCTTCCCTGCGCGCGCGGCGGTTGCGCAAGCCGCACGGTCAAATTTTCGGAGCCGTTGTTGAGGGCCTTGCCCGAAGATTATCGCCCCGAAATGCTGCCGCCTGATGTGGCCGAGATCTTCTATCCGTTCCCCTACCGAGATTCGCTCACGCGCCATGCGACTCCGCGTGGCGTCGACCCGTGGTTCGCGCTCTCGATCGCCCGGCAGGAGACGCGCTACAACCCGCGAGAAAAAAGCTCTTCGGCGGCGCGCGGGCTTATGCAATTCATCTCTTCGACCGCCGATCAGATCGCGGCCCAGTTGGGGCTGCGCGACTTCGAACAAGACGATCTTTATAACCCCGACACGGCGATCCTTTTCGGCTCGCAGTATATGAAAAACCTGTTCGCGGAATTCGGCTCTCCGCAAGCGGTGGCCGCCTCCTACAACGGCAGCGAAGATTCCGTGCGCCGCTGGCGAGCGCGGGCCGGAAGCGGCGACGTCGACAGGCTGGTAATCGAGATGGCCAAGCGTGAAACCAAAGACTACGTCTTCAAGGTGATCAATTTCTACAACGCTTATCAAGCGATCTATCAGCCTACCTGAACTCATCATCTGGCCACTGCTTCACGAAGCTCCGCGAACAACCGCGCGAGGTCGCCAAGCTGGTAGTTCGCGTTCAATCCGCTGGGGTTCGGCAGCGCCCAGATCAATGCGCCGCCTAGCCGCTCATCCTGCCGGCCAATTACAGCTTTGGGACGCCCGAACGCGGCCCGGTACGCCCCGACGCCGAGGAAGGCCACACACTTCGGCTTGTAGCGAAAGATTTTCTTCTCCAGAATTCGCGCCCCACTCGCATACTCTTCATTTGATAACTCCGATGCCGACGCAGTAGCGCGCGCGACCAGATTGGTGATGCCGTAGCCGCGCTTGAGCAAATCGCGTTCTTCAGAAGGCGCAAGCAGCCGGTCGGTAAATCCCGCCTTGAACAAAGCGGGCCAGAACCGATTGCCGGGCCGGGCGAAATGATGCCCCACAGCCGCCGTATACAATCCCGGATTGATCCCGCAAAAGAGCAGTTGCAATCCGTGCGCGATCACGTCCGGCACGGTCTTCCCGGCGGCGGCGAGCAGTTCCTGTTTCGATGGTTTGCGATGACCCATTGCGTGTCACATTGGCTGAGTAGCCTTCAGGTTGCAATGCTGTTTGGCCATCAAGGTAGGACTTCAATTGAGCCGAATTGTATGAAGTGGCGATCAATGGCCAGAGCTTTTGTGACGCCGAGCGCTTCCATTACAATTTTGCTGGAACAATCGGTGAAGCTCCATTCTTTGTCATCGTAGCGGCGGAAGACCTTCCAGGTCTCGATCAAATCGCCTTCTGTAAGCAGGTAGACCTCGACCATTTTCGACTCGAAGAACCTTTCGCCCATCAGCAGCGCGCGTTTGGATTCGCCGCGCGCCCGAAGCAATGTCAAAGTTTCGTCCACGATGTAATCGGTGGTGATCAGCGGCTCGGTGTTTTCATTCAACCATTCCGAGACCGCTTTGTGGTTTTCATCGGAAGGGATGATCGCGGCATACCACGCGCTGGTGTCTACGAAGATCATGTTCAAATTAAGAGTTTGACTTGGCGCCGTAAAGCACGACATCGTGATCCGCGCCAGAAAAGCCATCCTTTGTGGCTTCTTCGGGAAGCGCGGCGATCTCCGCCAGTATCTCCGCGAGACGTTTGCCGGACTCGGCGCTCGGACGTTTAAGCAGGATGATTTCAACCACCTCGCCTTCGCTCAAAGTCACCGGATGGAGTGGGCGGAGGATGCCTTGCTCATAAACTGCTTCGATTTGTTTCGTCATACGCTTACCTCGCTGAATGCGAATAGATTATAGCCGAAATCGCGGCTGGAAAAGGAGCGGCATGCGATTGCGCCGCGCGCCTTGAAATAAACGACTATGTCATCATCACCTACGCGGATTCCGGAGAAATGCCAGAGCCTTTTCTTTTCCTTTTTGGCTTCGGCTGCGACCTCGCTTTCTCTTTCCGTCCCTGCGCGTGTTCGGCGCGTTCCGACCTGATGCATTCAAGCAAGACTGAAGCTGGCTCTTAATCGCGCCCTTCGCGGCGGGCAAGTTCGGCTTCTGTCGGCACTAGTTCGCCGCGAAAGGCTTTGGCAAGGATTGATTGTTGCAGCTTGTCCACCAGCGGTTTTACCTTCTGGTAACGGGCTTCAATCTGGTCTATGAGTTTGAATAGGGTTTCGACGTGGCGGACGATTTCTTGTTGCTCATCGAAAGGCGGCAGCGGAATGGGCAACGCTGAAAGCATCGTGAGGTTAATCGAGGCAAGGTTTACGGTCTGGCTTGCATTCTTAAAAAAAATATTTGCGGGAGAAATCGGACTTTGATGCGATTGAAGCATATTCAGCATTTGCTTCATCGGTGAATAGTCGCGCTCTAAAAATGTGGTTTTGGTGAATGCAATCAGTAATCTCACCGTGCCAAACAGTCCCTCTTCCAAGCTTGTCTCGATCTCCGCCTTCTGTGAATAGTATGTCGCCAGCTTTGAGCGCATACTTTTCCTTGTCTTCGGGGAGGACTTCAATCTCCTTGATCTCAGCCAAATCCAAGTAACCGTCTTGAACATTCGCCACACGCAGATAAGGCATCAAGATGGTCATCTTGCCGTTGAATTTCCGCCCTTTGGTTACACCGCCCTTGACATGAGAAATATCCGACAACTTTTTCCATTGCCAGCTTTCTGGAATCTCTGGCGCGTCATCGGGCGCATCATCATCCACTACTTCAGGTTGAGGATTATTCTTCCTCCAATCAACTGTAAGCCGTCCCGAACACGCCGCCGCCAGCACCGCCTGCCGAAAGCGTTTGAGGATCATGGGAATTTTCGCCAGCCGCTTCTGGTAGGTGTCCACACTGCCGAGCAGCGGTTCCAGTTTCGCTGCGATGCGGCGCTGTTCAGCGAGTGGGGGAACCAATATGTCAAAATTAGACACATCGGCTAACGATAGGTTGAGCGAGGGTGGTCGTTCGGAGTTTGAGCAAGCCAATGACAGTCGGTTTCGAAGCTCCGCGTGAACATTTCGCGCAAAGCGTCAGACGTGTGAAATTGGACGACCTTGCGCGATCTGTTCAATTGATGGCGCGCGTCCTGGAACCAGATCACCTCGCCGTTGGTCGAGTAAAGAAATGGCGCGCGGTGGCCGTCGAAATTCATCGGGCTGTTGACCAGGCCCCGTGAGTAGCGCTGCGCTTGCGTCAATACGTTCTGCGGCCCAAGCGTAACCTTCTTGGCCTCGATAACTCCGAGAATGGCGCCATCAACGCACAAGGCATAATCCGCCGGGCCGTTGGCGGTCGGGAATTCTTCGATCGCGCAGTTTTGATACCAATTCAGCGGGCGAGCGGGATCGTAAGGGGCAATCGTCCATCCACGATCACGCAGCTGAGGATCAATTCGCTGTTTGCGCGTTTGTTTTTCGCTCTCGTGGTTCATGCGCCTTGCGCCGCTCCTTCCAAAGGGCGTTCATTGATTTAGGTTCGTAAAGGAAGTCGATTGTCGATGATTATTTGGTAAGGCTTATTCTAAATCAGACCACGTAAGATTAGTACAGATAGTCAAACCGCCGCAGGAGGCAGAGGCGCGCAGAGAACGATAAAGGCTGATCTTTCTCTGCGTCCCTGCGGCGTCCTGCGGCGGTTTGATGTCCCAATCTTGGTTATCCTGATTTAGCGCTGAATCGCCGTAGTCCTCAATCAGGCGAATGTCACTTCGCCTTGATCGCCTCGCTCAGAATACGTCCCATGCAATTGCTCGGGATTTCGATCCTGAGCATCGTCGCGAGGGTCGGGGCGATGTCCGCAGGGCTGGCGTCGGAGTGGTAGGTTCCGGGCGCGACCCCCGCGCCGTAAAGAATCACGGGCACATGCGTGTCGTAGCTGTAAGGCGAGCCGTGGGTGGTCGCAATGCCTTCGGCGATGAAGAAGAAGGGCTGCGCCACGATGATGAGGTTGCCGTTGCGGCGGGCTTGGAAGCCGTTGGCCACGCCGCGCGCGATCTTCGTCTGAGGCAAGCGGCCTGAAAGAATCTGCGAATTTGTGAAGCATTCGGCGACGCCGGCGATCTTCGCGACGGCCTGACTCGCCACGCGTTCGACTTCTTCGACGGCGATTTTGTGGCGTTCGATTACGGCTTCGTCGAGATAGACGTTGTCGTAGACGTGAGCCTGAACCCACTTCTCATCGCCGAAGCTTTTATCGAGTGCGCTCTCGATGGCGTCGGTTACGGACTTAGGCTCGATAATCCCGCCGAGGCCGAACTGTTGAGCGTGCGCCGGCACGGGGGCGACGCCGTGGTCGGCGGTCAGCGCAATGACGACCCGGTCGAGGCCGATCTTCCGGTCGAGATAGTTGAAAAGCTCGGCCAGCGAGCGGTCCGTTCGGAGCGTCATGTCCTGTACTTCCTGGCTGTAGGGGCCGCATGCATGCCCGAGCAGATCGTTCGCCGAAAAGCTCACAGTCAGCAGGTCAGTCGTGTCGTCCGCGCCGAGTTGTTCGCCCTCGACCGCGGCTTTAGCGAAGTCGACCAGATAATCGTTGGCGAAGGGCGTGTACTGGAATTGGGTGTAGAAGCGCTGCCCCGCAACTTCTTCGCCGCCGTTGATCACGTACGGGAATTTGTTTCCGGCGGAGAATTTTTCGTAAGGCGCGTCATCGGCGGTCGAGCGTTGATAAGCCGATTCGGGCAGGAGTTTTTCCCACCGCTTTCCGAAGAAGCGGTCGGGCCGCATTTCCTTATTGAACTTCTTTACCCAGTCCGGCATGTCGCTGAAATAGTACGTGCTCGACACCAGGTTGCCAGTGTTCAAGTCGAACCAGTAAGCGCCGTTCGGGTGTTTGCCCGCAGGCAGAATGGCCGAGCGGTCCTTAAGAGAAACGCCGATGACCTTGGCCGCTCCCCCACTCGCCAGCTTTAATTCATCGCCGATTGTCGAACCGAGCATTCTAGAGGGAGACATTCCGGCGGCGCCGTCGCGTCCGCCTAGCAGTTTGACTTTCCCGTCAGTTACGCTCGTAATGCGCTTCCCCGATTCGCGGTCGAACCACTCGTTGCCTATGATGCCGTTCATCGACGGAGTCGCGCCGCTCATAAACGTGGCGTGGCCGCAGGCTGTGTAGGTCGGCACGTGAATATAATTTGCGTTCGTGAAAACCGCCCCGCCTTCCAACAGTCGTTCAAAACCGCCCGCGCCGAACTGATCCCGAAAGCGAGACAGGTAATCATAGCGGAACTGGTCGATCACTATGCCGACCACCAGACGGACCGGCTTCGCGGCGGTAGACGAGTTGGCGGCGCGGCGGCGCTGTTGCGCGTCGGCGGAAGTGGAAAAGATGTTCGCAAGCGCGAGAATGAGACATAGCGCGGGCGCGAGGCGCGAGCGATTCAGCGAAGTTGTCGGCATGCTCTCTCCTTGAAGGTCTTGTTTGCGCAATTATGCGAGAACGGAGGCAAGCATAATCGCCGCGAAGATGGATGACAAGATGTCGATTTGTTCCTAGGCGCTGTTGGCGTCTTAATTTTGAGTTACGGATTCGGGGCAATCAGGGATATCAAGACGCGATCTCGAAGCAGGCCAGAAATTCGCGGTTGCCGTCCGCTCCTAGTATCGGAGAGTCAATGGCGCCCATCGGTCGCATCCCCAAGGCCGCGGCGAACGAGGTGATCTCTTCAACGACGCGACGTTGCGCCGCCTCGTCGCGCACTATCCCTCCCTTGCCGACCTCCTCGCGCCCGACCTCGAACTGAGGTTTGATGAGCGTGATCACGATGGCAGGCTCGCGAACCAGCGGCGGCACGACCGGAAGAATTTTGGTCAGGGAGATGAATGAGACGTCGGCCGTGACGACGTCGAAGCGGTCGACGAAATCGTGCGGCGAGAGGTAGCGCGCGTTGACGTTCTCGCGCAACTCGACGCGGTCGTCCTGTCGCAACTTCCAATCCAACTGGCCGCGCCCGACGTCAACGGCGACGACGCGCGCCGCGCCGCGCTGCAGAAGGCAATCGGTAAATCCGCCCGTCGAAGCGCCGATGTCGAGACAGACTCTACCCGTCACTTCGATCATGAAATGGTCGAGCGCGGCGGCCAGCTTCAAACCGCCGCGGCTGACGAATGGCATCGGTTCGCGGATCGTTAACTCGACATCAATCGGAACCAATTGGCCAGCCTTTTCCAATCGTTGTTGGCCGCTGAAGACATGACCAGCGAGGATTAGCGCCTGCGCCTTCGCGCGGGTTTCGGCCAGCCCGCGCGTAACGAGCAGCTTGTCCAGGCGTTCCTTGTTGGTCTTCGGTCTCATCGCGATTTAGGGAGTGGGGAATGGGGAGTGGGGAGTGGGCAGTGGGGATGGGAAAGCGCATCTTATCCCC
>DATEMG010000744.1:0-4097 GCA_035275805.1 Blastocatellia bacterium | reverse complement strand
TTCAACTGAACAGTGGTCTTCTAGGCCCCGCCTCCAGGTACTATGCCGTCGGGTACTATATCAAGGAACTTATCAAGCAAAAGAAAATGTCGTCGCCGAGCACGGGAGGAGGTCCTGAAAAGAATCCCAGTAGATGAATAGCAAAAAATCCCGGCTGCGCCAAAAGCTCGGGAGAACCCATTTCAGAATGCCAAAATAATATCTGTTTTGAGATAGTTTTTAATCCGGACAATTTTGTCTGCATAATGATTTTAAAGAGCCTGGCGGAGGTACTCGCTTAAAGTTGATAACAGGCGCCAGTTATTTACCCTTCTCCTCAACTCACCACATCACAACACGATGTAATTCTGAAAGAAATTTCTTGCTTGTCGCCGCCAGGCTATGTAGAATTCTCTCTAGATAGGATCCTCGCTAGAAAGGATTCTATCCAATAAGGGCTCAAGGAGGCGCCAATGGGCAGAGGATTTCTCACTTACACGACGGCGGTCATCTTGCAAGCGGTGGCCAACGGCTATCTGTACGGATTCGACATCATCGACATCACGGGAGTGCCTGGCGGAACGGTCTATCCGGCGCTGCGGCGGCTTGAAGACGAGGGTTATCTCACCTCGGAGTGGGAAGAGCCGAGCATCGCGCAGTCCGAACCGCGCCCGCCGCGCAAGTATTACGAACTGACGCGCGAAGGACGGGAGTTGTTGGCCGAAGCCGTTAAACGCTACCGGCTGTTGGAGCAGACGCAACCGAAAAAAGAGCGCGTCACGAAACCGTCACGCGCATGAGGTCGAAGCCATGTCGCTGCTCGCTCGCTGCAAACGACTCTTCAGAAGGCCACATCTCCGATTGATTGCCCTGGTCGGCGTGATTGTCCCGCGCCGCTTGCGCGCCAATTGGCGGCAGGAGTGGGAGGCAGAGCTGCGCCATCGCGAAGCGTTGCTGGAGGAGTGGGATCGGCTCGATTGGCGCGCCAGGCTCGATCTGCTGCGGCGCAGCGCGAGCGCTTTCCGGGATGCGCTCTGGCTACAACCGAAAAGATTGGAGGATGAAATGTTTCAAGACCTGAGTTATGGCGTGCGAATGCTGCTCAAGAGCAAAGCCTTCACTGTTGTCGCCGCGCTGACGCTCAGTCTGGGCATCGGCGCCAATACGGCGATTTTCAGCGTTGTTCAGACGGTGTTGCTTCGCCCTTTGCCGTTCGCCAATCAGGAACAACTGGTGAAGCTGTGGAAGCGGGACACGGCTTCTGACTCGCCCTTTGTGGAACTATCGCCGGCGGAAGTGCGGGACTGGAGCCAGCAGACAAAGAGTTTTTCCAGCGTCGCCGCCCTGCCCGCCACGGCGTATGGCTACGGCTATGTGTTGACCGGCAGGGGCGACGCCGTGCAACTTGAGAGCGCGCAAGTAACGGGGAATTTATTTTCGACGCTAGGCGCGCAGGCCGCGCATGGACGCGTCTTCAGCGAAGCCGACGATCAGGTAAACGGGCCAAAGGTCGTCATACTCAGTGACCGCGTCTGGCGCGAACGATTCAACGCCGATCCGAACCTCATCGGGCGAAGCATTACGCTGACCGAGAAAAGTTATACGGTCATGGGAGTGATGCCCGCGAAATTCGAGTTTCCGAAGGGCGTGGATTTGTGGCTGCCCATCAGAACGGTGATGGATGCGCGCGCTGTTGAACGATACGGGATGACCTTCATGACGGCGGTCGGCAGGCTCAAACCAGGCGTGACGCTAGCGCAGGCCGAAGCGGAAATGAATACGATCGTCGCGCGCATCGCATCGGAGCATCCTGAAACCGAAGCCGCCGGTCATCGCATCGTCATTACTCCGCTCGCGGAGTATCTCTTCGGCGACGCGCGCCCTGCGCTCTGGTTGTTGCTGGCGGCGACAGGGATGTTGTTGCTCATCGCTACGGCGAATATCGCCAATCTGTCGCTGGCTCGCGCGACGGCGAGGCGCCGTGAATTCGCCGTGCGGGCGGCGCTAGGCGCGGGACGATTTCGGCTGGCCCGGCAGTTGCTGACCGAAAGCTTTATCCTCGCGCTCGGCGGCGGCGCGGGCGGTATGTTGCTATCGCACTGGCTCATCAAGCTGCTTGTGACAGTCGCGCCGGCTGATATTCCGCGCATCGAAGATGTCAAATTGAGTGTCACGGCTCTGTTGTTCAGCCTGGCCGTGACTTTGCTGACGGCGATTCTTTGCGGATTGTTTCCGACGCTTGTGGCGGCGCGGCCCGATTTGAATCGGACGCTCAGTGACGGCGGCGGCAGGATGTCGGGCGAGCGTTCCGGCGCGCGCGCGCGCGGCGCGCTCGTGATCGCCCAGGTCGCCGTGACCGTCGTTCTGTTGACCGGCGCGACGCTCATCCTGCGCAGCTTCGTCAATCTCAGCCGCCTCAATCTGGGCTTCGATCCTGCCAACACGCTGACGATGCAGCTGCGCTTGCAAGGCTCGAAATACGGAGCGCCTGAATCGCGGCGCCAATTTTACCGACAGTTGATCGAACGCCTGGAAGCGCGCCCCGGCGTGGAGGCCGCGAGCGCAGTCTTGATTCGTCCGATGGAAGGCCATGTCGGCTGGGATGTGCCTTTTACTCTTGAAGGGCAATCGGAGGCCGAAGCGAAGAAGAACCGCGTGCCCAATTTCGAAGCCGTCTCGCCGCATTATTTCCGCGTCCTCAAGCTGCCGCTCAAAGCCGGCCGCGAGTTTGCCAACTTCGATAATGAACAGTCGCAACCCGTCGCCATTATCAGTGAAACGATGGCGAAGACGATGTTCGGCGCGGGCGTGGATCCCATTGGCAAACGCCTCAAACTCGATTTTCGCGATCACCCCTGGCGCGTCATCGTCGGCGTAGTCGGGGATACGCGATACCGCGAATTGCAGGACGTCCGCTTCGATTTGTACATCCCGTTCGAGCAATGGCCGATGGCGTTCGTCAACCACTTTGCGGTGCGAACAGCCGCCGAGCCGGCTGCGATGACCTCCGTCGTACGCGGCGAAGTGGCGTCGCTCGATTCGGCGCAGGCCATCACCAGCGTGGCTACGATGGAACAATTGGTCACAGCGCATCTGGCGCGGCCCCGCTTCAGCGCCGTATTGCTGAACTGGTTATCGGGGCTGGCGCTGGCGCTCGCCGGCGTCGGCATTTACGGCGTACTGGCTTATTCCGTCGCCCAGCGCATCGGAGAATTCGGCGTTCGCATCGCGCTGGGCGCGCGCGGCGTCGACATCCTGAAGCTGGTCATCGGACAGGGAATGCGACTGGTCGCCGTTGGTCTGGTCGCCGGCCTCACGGCTTCCTTCGCGTTGACGCGGCTGTTGTCCAAATTGTTGTTCGGCGTGAGCGCGACCGATCCGACGACGTTCGGCGCGGTCGCGTTGATTTTGTCGGCGATCGCCTTGTTCGCCTGCTGGCTGCCGGCGCGTCGCGCGACCAGGGTCGATCCGCAGGTCGCATTGAGGGGCGAGTAGTTAATTTGATGGCTGATCCAGTTCGAAAAACCATGCTTCGTTTGTGGCTATGGCTGATTCGCGCCATCGGCCTGATAGTGCCGCGGCGCCTGCGCGCCGGATGGCTGAGGGAGTGGGAAGCCGAGTTGAGCCATCGTGAAGCAATGCTGGCCGAGTGGGATCGGCTCGACTGGCACAGCAAGCTCGATCTACTGAGGCGCAGTACGAGCGCGTTCTGGGACGCGCTGTGGCTGCAACCAAAAAGATTGGAGGATGAGATGT
Source organism: Blastocatellia bacterium (assembly GCA_035275805.1). Lineage (GTDB taxonomy): Bacteria > Acidobacteriota > Blastocatellia > RBC074 > RBC074 > JAJVID01. The sequence continues at coordinate 362 of DATEMG010000744.1, read as the reverse complement.
TTCAAGACCTGCGTTATGGCGCGCGGATGCTGGCGCAAGGTAGAGGCTTTACAGTTGCTGCGGTGTTGTGCCTGGGGCTGGGCATTGGCGCGAACACGGCGATCTTCAGTTTAGCGAGCGCGGTTTTATGGCGTCCGCTGCCCGTGGAGCGACCGGGTCAACTGGTCGAGATCATTCGCGGCGACGGGATGAGTGGAAACACCTTGTCGCATCCCGATTACCTGGCGATCAGCGCAGGAAACGACACACTCGCGGGGTTGGCCATCTCTTCGTTCATAGGATTGAGTTTCAGTTACGGCAGCCAAAGTCAGATGATTACCGGCGAGTTGGTGTCGGGCAATTACTTCGATGTGCTCGGCGCG
>DATEMG010000743.1:0-3845 GCA_035275805.1 Blastocatellia bacterium | reverse complement strand
CTCACGCGCGCAGTTAACTGCGCGGTCAGATTACGTTCATAAGAAGATTCGATGTCAGCAAAGATCACCGTTATCGTTTATATCCTGATCTGCTTCGAAGTCGGCATATTGCTTCTGATATTGCCCTGGTATCCGCCGACGTTTTGGGATGAAAATTTCTTTCTCTATTACGTCACAAGCAAGCTCAACTCGACGTGGATTCCAAACCTGCTGAATAGCGGGTACGCTAAAGGGATAGTGACCGGTATCGGGGCGCTGAACATATTCGCCGGACTGATCGACGTCTTTAAATTCCGCGAGAGCGTCGCCGCGCTCGCCGCGATGGGCAATGAAGAAGCTGATATTGCTCTATCTGATAACCAGCCGACTGGCCTTCCTCCGCAGTCCTGAAATCACTTACGAAGACCTGCCGCGATTGCAGCTTGAAGCGATCGATAAAGCGGCTCGCGCAGGATGCAGGCTCATTCAAGTTCGCGAGAAGGATATGGGCGCGAAGGCGCTCGCGGCTTTCACCCGCGCGGCCGTTGAGCGCGCGCGGCCGCACGGCGCCCGCGTGCTGGTCAACGACCGGCTCGACGTGGCGATGGCAGCGGGCGCGGACGGAGTTCACCTGCGCGCATCCTCGATCCCGGCCCGCGAGGTTCGCGACGTGGCGGCGAAAAAAGGCCTCGATGATTTTCTGATCGGGGTTTCGACGCACTCGGCCGCCGAAGCCAGGTCGGCTGAAGAGGGAGGCGCCGACTTCATTGTCTGCGGGCCGGTTTACGACACGCCGTCGAAGAGAGATTTCGGGCCTCCGCTCGGCCTCGAACGCTTCACCAAGATACTGGACGCCGTGGGAATTCCGGTGTTGGCCATCGGCGGAATCGACCTCTCGAATTATAGTGAGCCGCTGCGGCGCGGCGCGGCCGGCATCGCAGCCATCAGCCTTTTCGCCGATCTGGACAGTCTCGAACAGACCATTCGATCTATCTTGAACACCCCGCTTCCATGCTAAGCGTATGGGTAAAGGTTTTGCGTAACCGCCCGGACGGATCAAGATTCCCGCGAGTGTCTTAGCGGTCTTTGCGCCTTTGCGCCTTTGCGAGAACCGCCGTCCGAACGGGGAAGCCAATCTCGCGCAAAGGCGCAAAGGCGCAAAGGACGCGAAGGCAGGCGCCAGCCGCTGTTCGGAATTCATGCCGGCGCATAAGCCTTCCGGCTTGCCGCAGCGGAATCATTCAAGACCCAATTCTGCGCGAACGGAGCCGTCAGTCAGCGCCGCCATCAACGCCGCGACATCTCCAATCCTCCTGCCCAATTTTGCGGCGACGACTTCGCAGGCGGCCACCGCCTGCGGCAAAGACTCTTGGGCCAACGCGCGGCGAGCCGGCGCGAGCACGCGGTCGCCCAACGCGACGGCCAGCGATCCCAGGGCGATTATCTGCGGGTTGAGTGTGTCAACTAACAGGGCCATCCCGCGCCCCATCCACTTTCCGGCTTCGTCGGCGACCTCCAAAGCCTGTGGACCATCAGCCAGCATCGCCTCGACCACTTCACGAATCGGCGTCTCGCGCGGCCACCGTCCCGGAAACATTCGAGAGGCCAGATTGACCAATCCCTCGCCGGAAGCGAAGCCCTCCCACGAACCCGCCTTGCCGAATCCGGTCGGGCCTTCCCATGCCAACCGCAGATGGCCGACTTCTCCCGCCGTGTCCGTCGCGCCTCGCAACACTTGCCCGTTGACGATCAGCCCCGCGCCCAACCCCGTGCCGAAGGTCAGAAATACGAGATGACGTAAATCATCGCGCCCCTCCCCAACCCCGAAGTGAAATTCGGCAAGCGCGCCGGCGTTGCCGTCATGCTCGACGAAAACCGGCAGACCCGGAAACTCGCGCGCCAATCTCTCTTTCAACCTGACGTCGCGCCAGCCAGGTAAATGAGGCGGATCGATCAGGACGCCTTCTGAGATCTTCAGCGGCCCGCCTACCGAAACGCTTATCGCGAGCGCATCGCGGCTCGATTGCCTCGACGCTTCAATCGTCTTCTTTATAAGAGTGATGATTCGCGGAAAGGTTTCGTCGAAAGGGCGGGAGGCTTCTGTCGCGATCTCTTCGCGCTGAAAAATCTCGGCCTGCGCGGAGCCTTCAACGACCGCCGTCTTCGTTCCCCCAATGTCCAAGCCGATGATTGTCTGATTCACAAGATCCATATTGACAATCAAACCGCAAAGGACGCAAAGGGACGCAGAGAGTGATCAGGACCGGTCTTTCTCTGCGTCCCTGCGGCGTCCTTTGCGGTTTGACCATTTGCACAAAGGTTATGTGGTTTGATTTACCTCATTTCCTCTTCGGCAGGGCTTTCACGAAGGACGATTGCCAATTGCGCAGCAACCGTCGCATCGCGTCGGCCTCCTCCTTCTGCTCGTGCTGGCTGAGAACGTCGATGTATTTCGTTAGCATATCGCGGACGTTCTTATCGTCTTCGCCGACGCTCGCCGGGACGATCTCGACCTCGGCGCCTTTGGCCAGACGGCGCCTGAGCGCGCCGATATCCAGCCCCAGTTCTCCGTCGAGTTTCAGATAAACGACGCCGCCTGTCATGCCGGAACAGAGCCAGGGGCCGGGATCGCCCAGCACCATGCCGCGGCCGGAGGTCATGTATTCGAACGCGAAGCCTTTGATGTTCGCCCGCGACGCGATGCAGCCTAATTCGTCCGTGAGCGGCCCGCGCAGTTTGCCCGCAATTATCAGATCAGCGCCCGACAGCCTGATGCCCGCGCGTGAATCAGCGTCGCCCTGCACGATCAGCGTTCCGCCCTGCGCGCCGTAGCCGAAGCATTTGCCGACCGAGCCGTCGAAGCGGATGCCATCGTGGTTCATGCCCTTCAAAACGGCGATCGTGCCGCCGCAACTGGATTTCGCGGCGCTGTCCTGCACGCCGCCTTCGACGATTATGTCGACGCCGTCAATGTTGTAAGCGCCCAGCCCGTTGCCGGAAATCGAGCCTTCGGTGAAATGCAGCTTGGCCAACTTGAAGTGCGCCGGCGCCTTATTCTGGTACTTGGCCCGAGAGAGTTTGCCCGAGAGGTGCGTACCCAACGAACGGTCTACAGAGGTGACCTTGTCGTCCTCAAAGATCGCGATGGATTTGCCCTGCTCGATCAGGCCGTAGATTTCGTCCGAAACGATCTTGGTCAGCGATGTGCGCGGGCGATAGGCTCGACCGATGTGATCTTCGCTCAGTTTCTCGGGCTCGAAGGCCTCGGCGAATTCGATTCCCTTGAGCAGATATTCGAGGTCGATCTGATCGAGCCCGCGCGTCTGCCTCATCAGGTCGGAGCGCCCGACCAGTTCCTGCGTACGGTGGAAGCCGAGCCGCATCGTCCAGATGCCGACCTCGTTGATGACTTCTTTGAAGAAGGTCACCAGCGCGTCTACGGATTTGTCATAATCGCGCGGAGCGTATTTCTTGAGGCCTGCATCCTTGGCCTTCTCGACCGACTGATGATGCGCGGTGATGCCAACGTGACATGTGCCCTGGTTGCATTCGCGGCAGCTCGTGCATCCGACAGCGGCCATGGCCATCGTGCCGAAACCGACGCGGTTCGCCCCGAGCAACATCAACTTGATCACGTCGGCGCCGGATTTGATTCCGCCGTCGGCCCAGACCTCTACCCGGTCGCGCAAACCCGCCTTGAGCAGAGCGCGGTGGGCTTCTTTGACGCCGATCTCCACGGGCATCCCTACGTGGCGCAGCGCGTGTTTGCGCGCCGCCCCGGTGCCGCCGTCGTAGCCGCTGATGGCGATGATGTCGGCGCGCGCCTTGGCGATGCCGGTGGCTATCGGGCCGATAAAAGGCACGGC
>DATEMG010000742.1:0-2345 GCA_035275805.1 Blastocatellia bacterium | reverse complement strand
ACGTCTGATGATGTGGCGAATTTCTCTTTTCGCTCTTTAGCTTTGGTCGTTGACATACGCAAATAGAATCCCGAAACGATTTGTGTTTAAATTGGGCTTCAATTTTAAATCAAGTCCCCTGGGATTAGTACGGCGCCGCAGCGGCGCGCTGCAATACATATCGAGGTAGAGTTTTGGATGAGAATCTGGAAAGACTGATCCGCGAGCTGGGCGAAGCGATTAACGATGCGATCAACGAATCTGAAGAGATTCACGAGGCGATGGATCGAATCCGCGCGTCCGGCGCCGACGTGATGCTTATCCTCGAAGCGACCATTGCGTTCAAAGACAAGCCCGCCACCGAAGAAGAAGAAAAGCCCAAATTCAGGGACATTTCAATTGAACAGCGGCTGGCCGAGGTCAGCTTCGAGGACCGGCAGTTTCTAAAGAGCCTGAATATCAAGTTTGATAATGACGAATAATTGAGCGATACGGTACGAGGATCGGCGGCGCCCCAAAAGCGCCGCCGATCTGATTTATGCGCAAGCTTCAACTCTTTATGACGGCGCGTATTTAGTGAATCGATTCACTGCTCAAGCAATCCCCGGCACAAGCGACCCCTTACGCTCACCGCGCATTTTAAGGAGCGCCGTCACGACCAGAAAGATCGCCAGCAAGATCAAAGCTGCAGCGGCCAATCCATTCATCATCGCCACGTCCAACCCATGCGCGGCGCGGAAATTGGCGACGGTCAATTTTGCGAGCGACCAGAGCGTGATCGTCAGCACGAAGAGCATCGGGAAGAGAGTGAACCAGATGCGCCGCCGCGCCTTGTAGAGCCAGAAAGTGATCGCCAGTAGCGTCAGCGCCGCCAGCAACTGGTTCGACGCTCCGAACAGTGTCCAGAATCTCAGGTACGCCCCTTCCGGCGAGACCCAGAGCAAAAAGGCGGGCAGTAAAAGCGTAAGGAAAGTCCCCAGGGCGGCGCTCGCGCGCGTGCGCCAGTCGAACAATTCCTGCACGATGTAGCGCCCCAGCCGCGCCGACACGTCGAGCGTGTCGAAGACGAAGGTCGAAAACGCCATCGCGCCGAAGGTGATGGCGAATTGCAGATTCTCCGGTCCGATTAGCAGCGTCATAAAGCGCCCGATGCCGTTACCGTAGATCACGCCAGGGCGCAAGCCGGTGACCTCGCCCGAAGCCACGATCATAATCGTCACCAGCGCGATGAGCGCGACGAAGCCTTCGGCCAGCATCGCGCCGTAGCCAACCGCGCGCATGTGCGATTCGCGGGCGATCTGCTTTGAGGTGGTGCCCGAACAGACCAGGCCGTGGAAGCCTGAACAGGCCCCGCATGCGATCGTCACAAAGAGGAACGGGAAAAGCGCCCCCGTCATCGTCCCCAGGTCCCAGGAGTTGAACATCGGCTGCTTAATCTCATAGCCGCCGAAGAAGACCCCGATCACGCCCAGAGCCAGCGCCAAATAAAGGACGAAACCGCCCAGGTAACCGCGCGGTTGCAGCAGCAACCATACCGGCGCAATCGAGGCCACAAAGCAGTAAGCGATGATCAACAGACCCCACGTCTTCACGTCCAGAATCAACAACGTCGAAATCTTCGTCCCCAGCCAGGAGAGCGCGAGCGTCGCCGGAACGAAGATGACTGTGACCAGCCACAGCGGCGGCTTCAAGTAGCGCTGGACGAGCCCGAGAACAATGGCCAGGATCAGATACATAATGCTCGCCGCCGCGACCGCGCCGCCAGGATTGAACGCCGCCTGCTGCGCCCCGGCGAGTTCCTCGGTCCCCACGGCGAAGCTCCCCGCCGTGATGTCGGCGAATGCGACGATTACGTAGATGAGCGCGATCCAGATGAAGGCCATCATCGCCCGCCCCGCGCGCGGCCCCAGGTGCTCGCGCATTATCTCGGCGACCGAGCGCGCGCCGTGGCGCACTGAAGCGGCCAAACTGCTGAAGTCGTGCACCGCGCCGATCAACACGACGCCGAGCCCGATCCACAGCAGACACGGGGCCCATCCCCAGACCTGGCATGCCAGGATAGGCCCCGCGATCGGACCGGCGGCGGCGATGGCCGAAAAGTGTTGCGCGAAGAGATAGAACTTCGGCGTCGGCGCATAATCGATTCCGTCGTTGCGCTCGCTCGCCGGTGTCGCGCGGGAGTCATCCAGCGCGAATTGGCGCGCCACCCAGCCGCCGTAAAGGCGGTAGGCGACGACGAGTAGCGCGAGAAAAGACAAAGCGAGAAGTGGAAGATTCATGTTTTCGACCTCATTTGGAAAGATATTTTCCAGTCCCACATTTTCCTGTTTTGAAAGGCGCTAACAGGGATTTGAGTTGCCGTTATA
>DATEMG010000741.1:0-2340 GCA_035275805.1 Blastocatellia bacterium | reverse complement strand
GTCGGCGTACGGAAGAATTTCCCCTTGGGGGGACGAGGCCCCATCGCGGCCGTAATAGGGATGATCATTGTCTTGCGCGATCCGGGATTATGCATAACATCTCAAACACGGTATTGTGGCGCGAGTTGTTTACTCGCGCTTGTTTCCTTAACAGACAAAGCCACAAGCAGGGCGATTAAACAAATCGCCCCACATCGTGCGCGCGATTGCAATCCGCCGTATAAGCCCTATAAATCCAGTAGGTCCCATAAGTCTTATAAGTCCCATTCATGCTTTCCATTTTTGCGGGCGCCCAGGATCGCAGGCTCTCTTTTCGACTCTTCCAACTCCAACACTAAACGCCCGACCAGACGCTCCAATTCCGCGATCCGTTCGCTCTCCAACTCCCGCCTCAAGCGTCCGACCAGACGTTCGAGTTCCGCAACCCGCTCGTCGGCGTCGGCCGCGGCCTGCTCCTTCTCAAAGACCGAGCTGGCCTGCTTCGTGAACTTTTCCCTCCAATCCGAGAGCAGGTTTTCATCGATCTGTAATTCGCCGCAGATTCGCGCCGAGCTTCCCGGGTCTTGCAGAACTCGCAAGACGGCGTGCGCTTTGCATTGAGGGGTGAAAAGGGGAGGGTCGAGGATCGAGGATGGAGGATCGAGGATCGTCATACTCGCAATGGGGCGATCCTCGACCCTTGATCCTCGATCCTCGACCCTCGCGCGCTTTGAAACCTCAGCCCATGTGAATTTCCTGCTCAGGCGCCGCGCCTGTTTGTTGATGGCGTCCTGATCTTCAGGAGTCAACGCGCCGAAGAGGAGCGCCCCGACTATGTAAATGAACGCGAATACTATCGCGCATGCGGCGAGTATGATGATCGAATGCGCGGATGCCATCAGTGTCTTGACTGCGGACGACGCGATCATCGCCACGATGATCGCCGGGACCGCGTTGGCTACCGGCGCGAGTTGTCTGAGGTCTTTCCGCTTCACGCCGAGCTTGCGGCAGATGACGGTCACGCCGACCGCGACGTCGAACACGGTCAGGCCGGCTGTCGCGACGGCGGCCCCCTCAAGCCCGCCGAGTTTGATGCCGGCGTAAAGCGCGACGCAGGCGAGCGGTATCTGCGCCAGGTTGAATTTGAGCCGGAAGAACCTGAAATCGGCGATCGAGCGCATGATCGATGAGGTCAATACCACCTGCGTCAGCAGGGCGACCAGATAGATGGCGAAGATCTGCGCGGAATCGGCGTATTCTTCGGTGAAGAGCGTGACGACCAGTTCGCGCCTCACGACGAACAACAAAGCGCAAGCCGGCAAGATCACGAAAGTCAGTCTCCGCATGGCGTTCAGCCAGGCCTGAATGATCGCCCGGTAATCGCCGGAGGCCTCGAGGCGCGCCACCTCCGGCGTCAGCGCGTCCCTGAACGAGCCTTGCAGCAGCGAAATCAGCGGGACCTGGAAGCAGCCGTTGGCGTAAACGGCGAAGGATGCGGCGGAGAAATAGTGCGAGACGAAATAATTGTGCAGGTCCACCTGAAGGCTCTGAGCCGTGGCCCCGCCCCCGTAGGGCAGGGAATTGGAGAGCTGCTTTCTCAGCAGCGACCAGTCGAAGAGTTGGTCGAGACGGACCTTAAGCGATCCAATGCGGAAATGGATGTAGCCCAGCATAAAGGCGCATTGAATCGCGCCCTGGATGATCGATCCCCACAAGACGGCCTTCAGGCTGCCGAACATGAGCGCCGCCGAAATCATAATCAATGATTTGCTGATCTGCGCGAGGACGATGAATCTGGACGCCGTCCTGACGTCGCCCAGCGCGAGCGGTAAAATCTCGACGTTCGCCGCGATCAGCCACAGTGTCAGCGCCACTCCGAGCAGCGGAATGTGTTGGTCCAGCGCCGGGTTATGGAAAATGTATGTGATCCACGTAGGGTACGCGGCGAATACGAGCGCTGTCAGCAGGCCGACCACCAGGTAAAAGAGTATTATGTTCATCGCCACCTGCCGCCGTTTGTTCGGCTCGCGCGGCATGAAGTAGTAGGCGCTCATCGGAACCTGTAGATAGAGCGCCGTCATGAACGTCGTCAGAATCTGGAACAACTGTTTGTACGTTCCGAATTCCACCCTGTCGAAGACGCGGACTATGACGAGTGGCGTAAGGAAAGAGAGCGCGAACGCCAGCAGGTTCGCTCCCGTCAGCCAGGCGGCGCGTTCGATAAAGCTTTTCTGGGTTGGAACCTTCGTAACAATCATGAAATCTACAGTGAATGGGACTTAATTACACCGTTAACCAAGTTACACCGTTAACCAAGTTTTTTAGCATTTGTCCGGGTCAGTACCGCGAGCGGTAGCGAGC